>CANKGM010000030.1 GCA_947481355.1 Chitinophagaceae bacterium | reverse complement strand
CGTGTAAAATTGTCGACTGAGTTATCGAAAAAAGATACAGGAAAAACGTTTTATATTTTAGATGAGCCAACAACGGGCTTGCATTTCCAAGACATTAAACTTTTATTGACAGTATTGAATAAATTGGTGAATCGAGGTAATACCGTGTTGGTGATTGAGCACAATATGGATGTGATTAAAGTGGCTGACCATATTATCGATCTTGGGCCAGAAGGTGGAGATGGCGGTGGTACTATTTTATATCAAGGAAATCCAGAAGGGCTAGTAAAAATAAAGACAAGCCACACTGCGAAGTTTTTAAGAAATGAATTAAATTAAACTGTAATGGAAAGAATTATCATTGACATGGATGAGGTGATTGCAGATCCATTGGCAGAAATAGCCAATTGGTATGAAAGAGCACATGACATTAAAGTAAACTATGCAAATATTAAAGGAGGCACCTGGATGGGTGGATTTCCTGAGCAGCATCATCAACTCGTTAGAGAAAAACTTTTTGCCGAAGGCTTTTTTAGAAATCTTCCCGTGATGGATGATGCAGTAGACGTATTAAAAGAGATGAATAAGCGATATGAAATATACATCGTATCTGCAGCCGTTGAATTTCCGAATTCGTTGAAAGACAAGCATGATTGGCTAATGGAAAATTTTCCATATTTCTCTTGGAAACAACTTGTTTTATGTGGTGATAAGAAAATGATCGCAGGAGATTACATGATAGACGATCATTTAAAAAACCTCATCCATTTCAAGGGGAAGCCTTTATTATATTCAGCATTGCACAACAGAGATGTTGAAGGCTATGAGCGCATCAATAATTGGAAAGAGGCTGCTACCATGTTTTTGAAATAATGATATCGAATATTTATTCATTTCGATATATTTCAGAAATACATTTTAGACAATTTTTTTAGATTGGGCATCGGAGTGATTTGACCCTTCTGTTTATCCCCCACGGCATAACAGCAATTTTAATCGATATAGAGCTGTATGCATCTTTTTTCTGAGGTGAACCTCTTTTTGAATTTACATCATATGATGGAGGTGCGATGCCACCGTTTTTAAACGCCGCTTTGTTGGCCATTTGAATGGCTATTGCAGTGGTGCTATTTCCTGCCCCAAAGTGATTGATAAAATCTTGATTAGCGATATACCTTGTGCTGACGTCATCTAGATAGTCAGTAAATGTTTTTCTATATAGGTATTCAACTGAAGCATATATGCTAGCTGAAAAATAATATTTTATGCCAAGCCCAATTGGCGTAGTAAATTGAGTTAGGTTGTATTCTTTTCTCTCAGGGTGTGATGACATGCCTTGCCCTTCAGTCCTAAGGGGCTTTAAGTCTACCCAGCTTTTTGTTTTATCTGGATGAATATATTCACCCTGTGGGTTGAAATGAAATAAACCAATACCTATTGTGATATAAGGCCTTATTTTATATTCTAAATCCGTATACGAATTTGTAATAATTCCAATTGCGTCAATTTCGGCTGAAAGTGTTGCTTGCGTTATGGCAGATTTAAACATCAAGTTTCTTCCCCTTCTGAGGTCTGCTAAAGCTCCAGTTTTTGTTTCAAGACTATCTGCCCCATCAATTCTCCCCCTATGTATTGATGCTGTGATGGTGATTGGATCTATTAGGTGATAGCCAACAAAGACTCCAGCGATGTATCGTGACAGTAAATTATGTTTAATCCCATTTAACGACTTATCATTAGGGCTACTCCCATTGATGTCGCCAATAAATTTTGTTGATCCCCATGAAAAGCCATATTCAATTTGATTTTGTATTTGAGAAAATCCGACATGAATATAGAGTATCATTGAAAGAGCGATAAGTATACAGCGATATAAATATTGTTGTATATAAGTAGATAATACTTTCAAGGGGTTGGGGGTATGATTCTGTGAGTTAATAGGGACAATTATTCTATCTTTTTTTCAAGGACAAGTTATAGCTCTCTAATCATTTTAATGTGTTCGATTTCATCTTCCATATAAATATCACTGCACTTACGGAATCCAAATTTCTCGTAAAATTTTTTGAGATACAACTGGGCGCCAATCATGATAGGAACTTCTCCGTATAAATTAAGGGTTTCTTTCACCGCCTTTTGCATGAGTTCAATACCCGCTCCCATTTTTCTGAAAGCAGGAGAACTTACCACCCTTCCAATTGAGGGCTCTTTATATGCTAAGCCGGGCGGAAGGATTCTGACATAGGCTACTAAATTTCCTTCTAGTCTTCCTTGTAGGTGATGTGAGTCAAAATCGCGATTATCCATATCCAAGAACACACAATTTTGCTCTACCACAAAGACTTCGCTACGAAGCCTTAGGATTTCATATACTTCCTTTGTGGATAGTTCGTTAAATTTCTTGAGTTGCCACGTTGTTTCGTTCTCCATGTATCAATTCATTTCAGAGTGCTAAAATACAGCTTTCTTTAATCCTCATATCTTTTGTCGCTGTTTTCGTTTTCATGTTTCAATACTCACTATGAATGCATTAATTTTGACAACATAGCATATCAATCAACTATATTATCTAACCCAATTGAGTATCTGAAAGGAGTTGGTCCTTTGAGAGCAGATTTACTTAAAAAGGAGTTAAAGATTTTTACGTTTGGAGATTTGCTTACTCATTTCCCATTCAGGCATTTAGATCGAACTACTGTACAACCCATTGGACAGATTACGCCTCACATGGATCATGTTCAAGTTCGAGGCGTACTCATTTCGATGAATACAGCTGGCGAAAAAAGGGGTAGGCGACTAGTTGCTCAATTACGAGATAGAACAGGAATAATTGAACTTACTTGGTTTCAAGGAATTACTTGGGTACAAAAGGCATTGACAATTGGACAAGAATATTTAATATTTGGCAAGCTTGGATTTTTCTTAGGCAAGCCACAGATTACGCATCCAGAAATGGAGGCTATTCAATCTTCGAAAACAGAGGTAAAGAATTTTCTCGACCCGATATATCCTGTTACTGAAAAGCTCAAAGCTAGAGGCCTTCATGGTCGTGCCATGGGGAAGCTTACTGAACAATTGTTTCAATTGATTTCAGAAAAAGATATTCCAGAAAATTTGCCGAGTGATATTTTAGTCAAGGAAAAATTTTTGTCGCGATGGGAAGCCTTTCGAAATATTCATTTCCCTCCAACCATTGAAAAGAAAAATCAAGCAATAAGCCGACTTAAGTTTGAAGAATTTTTTATGGCTCAATTGCGTTTGGGGATGTTGCGTTCAGCGCGTCATCGTTTTTCTAAAGGTCTGATGTTTTCTAAAGTGGATAAGTACTTTAATGATTTTTATCATCAATTGTTGCCTTTCCCTTTAACTGGCGCACAGAAGCGAGTGCTAAAAGAAATTCGTCAGGATATGGGAACGGGAAAGCAAATGAATAGATTGCTTCAGGGAGATGTAGGAAGTGGCAAAACGATCGTAGCCTTGATGGCGATGTTGATTGCTATTGACAATGGCTTTCAATCGTGCATCATGGCTCCAACAGAGATTCTTGCAAAACAGCATTTCGATAATTTTAGTGAAATGGTAACTCCACTTGAATTGGAAGTAGTCTTGTTGACGGGTTCTACAAAAGCAGCGCAACGGAAAAAAATATTAGCACAAATACTGGAAGGACAAGTTCAAATTGTCATCGGAACGCATGCATTGATTGAAGAAACAGTTCAGTTTAAAAATCTTGGACTAGCGGTCATTGATGAGCAACATAAATTTGGTGTGGCACAACGGGCTAAGCTATGGCAAAAAAGTAGCGTTCCTCCACATGTATTAGTGATGACTGCTACTCCAATACCTAGAACATTAGCGATGACAGCCTACGGAGATTTAGACTATAGCGTTATAGATGAATTGCCGCCAGGTAGAAAACCAATTCATACTGTTCACCGATTAGATGATGCCAGGCCACAGGTAATGGATTTTATTCGATCAGAAATATCATCAGGTAGACAGATTTATTTTATTTTCCCATTGATTGAAGAGAGTGAAAAGTTGCAGTATGAAGATCTAATGAAGGGGTATGAAAATGTGAAGGCATGGTTTCCCGAACCACAGTATTGGATAAGTATGGTACATGGTCGTATGCCAGCGGATCAAAAAGAGATTAATATGCAGCGGTTCATACAAAAGGAAACTCAGATTATGGTTGGCACAACTGTTATTGAAGTAGGTGTTAATGTTCCTAATGCATCCGTAATGGTGATTGAAAGTGCAGAAAAATTTGGATTAAGTCAATTGCATCAACTTCGAGGTAGGGTTGGACGAGGCAGTGAAAAAAGTTATTGTATTCTATTGTCAGGTAGTCAGGTGGGTAGAGAGGCGAAAGATCGTCTTGGGATAATGTGTGCAACCAACGATGGATTTAAAATTGCAGAGAAAGATCTTGAAATTAGGGGTCCTGGAGATATTCAAGGCACTAGGCAAAGTGGGTCTTTGAATTTCAAGCTAGCCAACATTGTTGATGATCGTGGAATATTAGAAAAAGCTAAGGCTGAAGTGGATGGTTTATTAAAGAATGACCCCGATTTGCTTAAACATGAAAACGCAGCTTTGAAGAATTTTTTGCACTTCGAGCAGGGCAAAACCGCTTGGGGTAGAATATCTTAAATTATTAACAACTCATATAGGGATTAAATCCTATTTTCAGATGGTTAATTCGTTGTCATGAAGGGTTCTTTTTTCCTTGTTTTATTTATTGGATTAGTGCTACAATGCTCTATTGTTGAAGCACAATCCTACTATGCCTTAGATTTTATTGAAAATCAAGGCCAATGGAAAGAAAGCTTCAATTACAAGAGTACTATTGGCGACGGTACAGTTTTCATCCAGCCTCAAGGGTACACCATCTTAAAAAATGACCCTTCCGATTTTAAGGCTGTTATGGAATATATGCATGGGCATTCTCCTGAAAAAAAAATACCTGTCAGGATTAAGGCAAGCATGTTAGAAGGGGAGGCTGAAAAGAAATCAACGGCTAAACTAATTCTTCATTCTCATGCCTATACAGTTCAATTTAAAGGCAGTTCGTCTTCTCCTAATTTTGAATCGGATAAATTCACCGGTGAAGTATCCAATTATTTTATTGGTGATGATCCTACCCGATGGAAGAAAGGGGTTAAGAGCTTTGGAAGCATCATTCAACATGATCTTTATCCAGGAATAGATATACGTTATTACTCTAATGGTAATCAAATGAAGTATGATTTCACCATTCAGCCTGGCGCAGATCCTTCACGCATTGTCATGCAATATGATGGCATAGATCAGCTGTCTGTAAAAAATGGAGATTTGATTATCAAAACATCTGTTGGAGACTCAAAGGAATTATCTCCTTATGCATATCAAATTGTTAATGGCCAGAAAAAAATTGTGATTTGCAGTTACAAGGTAATTGGGTCGCAGGTCAAATTTAATCTAAAGTCTTATGATCCTTCAGTTCCTTTAATCATAGATCCTATTTTGATTTTTTCAACGTATACAGGAAGTCGAGCAAGCAATTGGGGTTTCACCGCAGCACCCGGTCCAGATGGCAGTTTGTATGCTGGAGGAATTGTATTTGGAACGGGCTATCCAATTTCCGTAGGGGCGTTTCAGTCTACATTTGCTGGTGGAGATGGACAAGCAAACATAAGTGGAGTAGATGTATCACTTACTCGATTTAGTTCAGATGGTCGGTCTAGAATTTTTTCTACTTACTTAGGTGGAGCAGGTGATGAATTTCCTCATAGCATTTATGTTGATCAACAATCAAATCCGGTTATTCTAGGAAGAACGACTTCTGCAGATTTTCCCATAAAAAATAATAATAAGCTAGGCCTACTTGGTGGGACAGATATTTTTGTAACCAAATTATCTGCAGATGGTACTACGTTGATAGGAGGTGTTGTAGTAGGAGGTCGAGGCATAGATGGCGCTAATATCGATCCGAGTATAAGTCCAAGCCCTAGTTCGACATTGTATAATTATGGCGACAATGCACGCAGTGAAGTTATTTTAGATAAGGCAAATAATGTATATATCGCATGCAGTACCCAATCTGATGATTTTCTAACTAAAAATGCATCAATTCCATATGGTGGTGGACAAGATGGCGTGCTGATGAAATTTTCACCAGATTTATCAACGCTATATTTCAGTACATATTTAGGAGGAAGTGATGATGATGCCGCATTCGTTCTCGCATTGAATCCTACAAATAGTGATATTTATGTAGCCGGTGCTACGAGTAGTACAAATTTTCCTGGAGATAATTCAGGAACTATTGGTCAAGCTAATCAAGGAGATATTGATGGATTTGTTTCAGTGTTTAGCAATAGTGGTGTGCTTCAAAAAACCACTTATTTAGGAACTAAGGCTACTGATATTATTTACGGTATTCAATTTGATGAAAAAGGATTTCCATATGTGATGGGTATTAGTTTAGGTACATGGCCTATAAAAAATGCTGCGTTTAGTAATAGTGGTGCAAAGCAATTCATATCAAAATTGCAGCCTGATCTTAGTGATTATGTTTACTCAACTGTATATGGAACAGCTGCAAATGTTCCCAATATTTCACCTGTTGCTTTTTTAGTTGATCGATGCGAAAATGTTTATGTTTCTGGCTGGGGCGGTAAACTTAACTTATGTTATCAAAGTGCTTTTGATCAAAAGACTGTTGGTACAACTAACATGTTTATTACGCCAGATGCGATTCAAAAGGTCACCGATAATAAAGACTTTTATTTTTTTGTGATGAAGAAAGATGCCACTGCACAATTGTATGGATCTTTCTTTGGTCAGCAAGGTGGAGAGGGTGACCATGTTGATGGAGGCACTTCGCGCTTCGATAACAAAGGTGCTATTTACCAAGCGGTATGTGCGAATTGTGGTGGAAATAATGCTTGTACAAATGATGATATCAAAAGCCCCATGTTAATTACACGTGGTGTTATTGGTCCAGTAAATGGATCTCTTGGAACTGGCAGCGCAGGTGAATGTAACCTTGCGGCATTTAAAATTAATTTTGAATTTGATGGTGTGAAAGCAGGTGCAAAAACTTCCATTGGGGGAGTTGCACATGATACAGCGGGTTGTCTCCCATTAACAGTTGATTTTACAGATAGCATCAGTTTAGGAAAAACGTATGAATGGAATTTTGGAGATGGCTCACCAGATGTAGTTGTTGAAACTCCTTCTTTAACTCATACCTATACTGTTCCTGGAGATTTTAGAGCAAGACTTATATCTATTGACAACAGTAGGTGTATACCTAGAGATACATCATACGTAACAATAAGGGTTCGGACTGATAAAGCTGTTTTGTTAGCATCTGGAAAGAAGGTTCCTCCATGTGATGGACTTCAAGTTGCATTTATTAATGCATCAATTCCACCATCGGGGGGAGTCTTTTCCGATACTTCATTTGTTTGGGATTTTGGAGATAATTCGCCTTTATTTAAAACGGGTGTTCAGAATCCCCCGTTGCATTCTTACCCAGCCGTAGGTAGTTATAAAGCAAAATTATATCTGAATGACACGGCCTATTGCAATGCGTTTGATGTCGTTGATATCCCACTTTATCTTTCTCCGAATGTAAAAGCATCATTTACAACTCCCATGGTTGGTTGTTCTCCTTATAATGCAGTATTTAAAAATACGAGTGTGGCAGGACAAATTTTTACATGGAATTTCGGCGATGGATCAGGGCAGTATGTTGGAGTAACACCTCCTGCTCATCCATATAATGTTCCAGGAGAATATATCATTACCTTAACAGCAACGGATAGTACTACATGTAACATTACTGATGTATATAAAGACACGATTTCTGTTAAGCAAGGGCCTTTAGCAAATTTTGTATTCTCGCCAAATCCTCCAGCAGAAAATACGGCAGTACAGTTTTTGAATTTTTCACAAAATGCAACTCGCTACAGTTGGGATTTTGGTGATTTTGATACTTCAGCAATGGTTAATCCTGTGCACCTTTTCCAAAGAACAGATACGTTTAATGTATGTCTATTTGCATATAACGATTTTGGTTGTGCAGATACCCTTTGCAAACCAGTTGCTGCGCTGATTAGATCAATTGTGGATGTTCCGAATGCATTTATACCAAATAGTGAAGGCATTAATAGGACAGTAAAAGTTCAAGGATTTGGCATTGCAAAGATGGATTTCAGAATATATAATCGATGGGGGCAATTGGTTTTTGCTTCTTCATCTCCAAGCTATGGATGGGATGGAATGTATAAAGGAGTGCTTCAGCCAATGGATGCCTATGCGTATACTTTGCAAGTTTTATTTAGCGATGGCACAAAAGTTTCGAAGAAAGGAGACATAACGTTAATACGATAATGGATAATGAGTAAAAGGCTTACTATATTTTCACGACTTAAACAGAAGTCAATCATCACAATGATGTTGTCTGTCATATTGATGTTGATGGGGAATCTTTTATTTGCTCAAGATTTACATTTTTCTCAGTTTTTCAATTCACCTCTTTCAACAAATCCTGCAAATACTGGCTTTATCCCTAGCTCAGATTTTAGGATTGGTGCTAATGTTAGAAGTCAATGGACTAGCATACCAGTGCCATATAAAACGAATAGCATTTGGGGTGATGCTCAAGTGTTGCGCGACCGTATACCTGGTGGATGGTTAGGACTAGGCGGTTTGATTTTGCAAGACGTTGCGGGAAGTGGTAATTTACGATCAACCAAAGTGTATAGTTCTGTTGCCTATCATCAAATGTTAGGCAACACAGGATTATTGTCTGCTGGATTTAATTTGGGGTACGCAAGTAAACAAATTGATATAACAAAGCTTACTTTCAATAGTCAATGGAATGGTCAGTTTTTTGATGGGTCTAGATCCGACGGAATTCAATATTTGTCAAGTTCTTCTATTGGTTACTTTGACATGCAAGCCGGCTTAAATTATGCCATGTTTCCTAGTGATAATATTTACATACATGGCGGGTTCAGTTTACATCATTTGAATAAACCTGTTGAGTCATTTTTTTTAGATTCAAGTGGGCATGATAATCAAGTAAAGCCGCGATCTATATTTTTTGCTGACGCCATGATTAAAATCAATGATCGTATTATCCTTTCTCCGTCTATATATTTTACGAAACAGGCAAAGTCATCTGAATTTGTTGGAGGCATGCACCTGAATTATAATATAAAAGAAAAGGGGGAGCATCAATTGATTGCAGGAGTATATTTTAGGCCTAATGAAGCATTCATTCCGATGGTCGGCTACCAGTGGAGAAGTTTTAAATTTATGTTTAGTTATGACGTGACATCTTCTCCGTTGAAATACTTCAATGGAAGTCAAGGTGCAACAGAACTTTCGTTGCAATATGATGGTATGTATAGTAATTACAATGGGGATAGACGCCAAAGTTTTTGTCCAAGTTTTTAATTAGTGCTACTTTACTTCTTGCCAAAACTTTAATTTCATTAGCTGATTACAAAAGGCGAAGTTTGTAAAAATATTTCTAGTCATGGCACATAAGCCAATTCCCTTTGAAGTGTATCAGGAGTTTAAATCAATCCTCGGTGAAGAATTTGTATTGACTGATGCTGAGTCGTTGGAAAAGCACGGACATGATGAAACCGAGCATTTGCTATTTCTTCCGCAAGTAGTACTTAGACCGCGCACTACAGATGAAATTAGCCGGGTCATGCGAATTTGTAATGAGCACTTAATACCGGTTACCCCAAGGGGTGCAGGCACTGGACTCAGTGGAGGGGCCTTGCCGCATTTAGGTGGTGTGCTGCTTTCCACTGACCGAATGAATGCTATTCTTGAAATTGATGAACAAAATTTGCAGGTTACTACTGAACCTGGTGTAATAACTGAAGTACTTCAAAATTCGGTAAAGGGGAAAGGGCTATTTTATCCACCTGATCCGAGCAGTCGCGGTTCCTGTTTTATTGGTGGAAATATTGCAGAGAATAGTGGTGGCCCGAAGGCCGTAAAATATGGGGTGGTAAGGGATTATGTATTGAATTTAGAAGTTGTTTTGCCCTCTGGTGAAGTAATGTGGACAGGCTGCAATGTATTAAAAAATTCAACGGGATATAACTTAACTCATTTGGTTATTGGAAGTGAAGGCACGTTAGCTATTGTAACCAAAATAGTATTGAAATTAATTCCGCATCCAACATTTGATTTGTTGATGTTGGTTCCATTCAACTCTTTAGAAAAGGCTGGAGCAGCCGTGAGCGCTATATTTAGGGCAGGCTTTACACCATCTGCCATGGAGTTGGTTGAACTAAACGCGTTACAAATAGTTAGCAAGTTTGTTGATTCTTCCGCAGTACCCGTTACAGATGAAACAGAAGCCCATCTCATTATTGAAGTGGATGGAAATCATCTTGAAACGTTAATGACTGAAATGGAATCAATCAGTGAAGTACTCACTCAATTTGATTGTGGTGAAATTTATTTCGCAGAAGATGCACAACAAAAAAATGAGTTGTGGAAATTGAGGAGACGCGTTGCAGAGGCAGTAAAATTATCTGGTTATACCATTGAAGAAGATACGGTTGTCCCTCGTGCTGAATTGCCGGCATTGATAAGGGGAGTGAAAGAATTAGGGAAGAAGCATAATTTTCAAGTTGCGTGTTATGGGCACGCTGGAGATGGAAATTTACATATTCGAATATTTAAGCCGGGGACAGTGAATAGCCATGGTGATGTCGAAATGACTTCCATACTTAGAGAACTTTTCTTGGTTGTTAAAAATCTAGGCGGAACAATTAGTGGAGAGCATGGTGTTGGGTTGATTCAAAAAGGGTACATGGATATCATATTCAATGAAACGCAAATGCGAATCATGAAAGAAATCAAAAAGGTATTTGACCCCAATAACATTTTAAACGCAGGAAAGATATTTGATTAATTTTTACGTAAGAAATAGGCTTGAGTTACTGAAGCCTATTTTCTTTTATAGTCCCCTCGTTTCCAAGAACGAATGAACTCGCCCCATGCAAACGGATTGAAAATATTCATTGGTGGTGCTTGTCCTGTATAATAATATTTTTGAGCACTCTTGGCCAGATTCATATTCACTGATTCTCTTCCATCTCTTGGAAGTGAGCGCATGAGTATTCGTCGCGTAGCCATATCGGTGTTTCTTCTAGCTAATTCGATATTATCGTCTGGAACATCAGTATTAACAAAATCGCGTTCAAATTGCTCTCTAGATGGTCTTGGTTTGATGATGGCTGCGGGTAAGTAGGTGGTATCATTAACCATCAATTGAATGATGCTAAATTGGTTTCCAACTAAATCTGTTGGTATGAGCGTGATTTTGTTCTTAAACCCAATGCAACTGAATTCAATATTATCACCTTTTAAAGCTACAATCGAGAAAACCCCTTGATTGTTTGTGAGTGTCCCTCTCCCGGTACCTTTTACGATAATACTCACTGCTGGAAGGCCTTGTAGGCTATCTGCCGTCATCACCACACCATATAATTGAACAACAGAGTCTTTGAAATTCTCAAACTGAGCATGAGCAGAAAAAGGCTTTATGGCTGACAGGATAAGTATAAAAAGGGCTAATTTTTTCATCAGATGCATTCTTGCACAAATTAAGTGCATCTTTTCGATAAACAAAGTCGGATATGAATGGTTATTTTTGCAGTTCTTACAATTTTTAACAAATCATACTTATGCAGAAAGAAGATATTTTGAAGGCGTTGAGTAATGTGCAGGAGCCTGACTTAAAAAAAGACTTGGTTACCCTCAATATGGTTAAGGATATTGAAATTGATGGGAACAAGGTTTCGTTTACGGTTGTTTTAACCACTCCGGCCTGTCCTATGAAGGAATTGATAAAGCGGGATTGCATAAATGCTGTCGTTGAGCATGTAGGCAGTGATTTGGATGTAGAGGTGAAATTTACGTCCAACACTACTTCATTGAGGGCGGATGGACAGTCAGTTTTACCTGGAGTGAAAAATATCATCACCGTGATTAGTGGTAAAGGGGGTGTTGGAAAATCAACTGTCGCTTCAAATCTTGCATTAGCATTAGCACAAAAAGGGGCTTCGGTCGGGTTAATGGATGCTGATATTTATGGCCCGAGTATTCCGATTATGTTTGGTGTTCGAGGACAACGGCCATTGATGATGGATATTGATGGAAAAGATAAAATTGTACCGTTAGAAAGTCATGGCATCAAATTAATTAGCATCGGACTATTGGTTGATGAAAAGAGTGCCGTTGTTTGGAGGGGTCCCATGGCAAGCAGTGCCATCAAACAGTTTGTAACAGATGTTCATTGGGGTGAGCTTGATTATTTAGTGATTGACATGCCACCTGGCACAGGAGATATTCATTTGACTTTAGTGCAAACCATACCCGTTACAGGAGCAATCGTTGTCACTACTCCCCAGGATGTTGCTTTATTAGATGCAAAGAAAGCAATAGCGATGTTTGGGCAAGCACAAATTAAAGTACCAATCATTGGACTAGTAGAAAACATGGCTTGGTTTACGCCTGCTGAATTGCCGGAAAATAAGTATTATATATTTGGTAAGGATGGAGGAAAAAACTTGGCCGATCAATTTGATCTAAATTTCCTCGGACAAATTCCTATTGTACAAAGCATACGAGAAGGTGGAGATAAAGGGATGCCTGCAATGGTCGGCGATGATCTTGTTACAAAAGAAGCATTTTTGTCCTTTGCCTCTGATACGATTCGTGCTGTTGCTGTTGCGAATGCCGCTAAAGAATCTGCCGGGGCCTAATACTCAATTAGGTTTACTGTTCTAGATTGGTTAGATGTTGAAATTGACAGTATAGCGATATGAATGAGTGAAATCAATCATTCCCTCATAGCACTTACCTCTGTTTCAGGACTATTCAATTTGAAACTTTTTCGTTTACCGTCTATGGTAATATGAATGATGTTGGTGAATTCTTTCTTGTACTCGTATAATAGATCAGTGGACACCCCAATTGATTTGACATTCTTTAATGAAGAAATCGTGAAGAAAATCCAGGTAGCTTCATTATCGTTCTCATAACCCAGGTATTGAATGGTTTTTTTTTGCCCATTGATTAGAATAGATAAATGTTTTCTGATATAGGCTTCAATCAATTTATTATTTTCGCCCTTGTTGCCTTGTTCTAAGTCGATTTTAGTTGGTGTGGATGGTCTAAGGGCTTCTTGTAAATTATCCTGGTATATTTTGCAGGTTATTCCTAGCTCTTTGGTGTTGGTGGTATATTCAACCTCAGTGACAGATACATAAAAGGGATGCTTAAAGCCAAATAAGAAGGGCATCGCGACAAGGCAATACAATAGAATTTTGTGTTTCATCTTACGCAAAAGTCTGATTAATTTTCAACGCTGTGAACGATTATGACAGATTTTATATTTTATTTTAAATTAGGGTGGTTTCATATTCTTAGCCTAGACGCTTTGGATCACCTTTACTTTATTGCGGTTTTAACCATCATTTATACATTCCCTTCATGGAAAAGTGTTTTGGTTTTGATCACTGCCTTTACTATCGGTCATGCCTGTACTCTTTTTTTAAGTGCTCTAGATTTGCTTCGATTAAATGATCAGTTTGTTGAGTTCGCTATACCCTGTACGATTTTTATTTCCGCAGCGATTAACCTTTGGCGAAGAGATGGTTTAGGTAAAGCAGGAAGGGTGCAGTATTTTTTAGCCTTGTTTTTTGGACTGGTTCATGG
>CANKGM010000029.1 GCA_947481355.1 Chitinophagaceae bacterium | reverse complement strand
CGCCTCCATTCATCACTAGGTGGTGGAGATATTGGTTGGGATGGTATAACTTATAATGGAAGTAGTATTTCCGGTAATGATGCAACGAATGGTAGAGCATCTATTCAAGAGCTTGACCTTAAATCAACCTTGATTGAGCATACGTTAACGTATGACAAGCAATTCAAAGGTGGTTCAACGTTGAATGCAGTGGGTGGATTTTCATATCAAAAGAATGTTACCAACTACAGACAAATGCGTAAGTGGGGTCTTGGAGCAAACGCACCAACTACTCCATCTGCTCCTGTGGTTGATGATCCTTCTAAGTATGCTAACAGTACAGTTTGGATTGGTGATACAACACAAACTGAAATACAATCATATTTTGCTCGTGTGAACTACACTTTAAAGGATAAGTACTTCTTAACAGCTACAGCAAGGATTGATGGTTCATCAAAATTCGCAGTTGGTCATAAATATGGTACTTTCCCTGCGCTTGCCGCTAAGTGGAGATTGCTTGATGAGAAGTTTGCAACGGGTCTTACAAAAATCTTCAATCAACTTGATGTTCGTGCAAACTGGGGTATTACTGGTAACCAAGAATTCCCAGCATATGCTGCACTTGCATTACAACGTACTAGCCTAAATGGATCTAAATCTGTTTTGACTAATTCAAATCCAAATTTGAGATGGGAACAAACAACAACCAAAGGTATTGGTGTTGATTTCTCTCTATTCAATTCAAGGTTGAAAGGTAATTTTGATTACTTCAACAAAGCCACAAAAGATTTATTGTTCTTGGCGTCTTATCCTCAACCTGCTGCATCAGCAGACAGGTGGGTTAACCTTCCAGGTTTAGTAATGAACACTGGTTATGAAATTGGATTAGAGCTTCAAGCAATCAAGAGTAAATATGGTAAGTCATTCAGTTGGGATATTAATTACAACATGACATTCTTGGAGAATAAGGTAACTGATTTTGGTGTGAACGTAGTTAACACAGGTGAAGTAAGTGGTCAAGGTCTATCTGGCGCCTTTGCTCAAACCATTGTTAACAATTATCCATTGTTTAGTTTTAAGGTGCCTGTGTTTGTTCGCTTGAATGCAGATGGAAATGCAGTTTATGCAAATAATGGTTTTGACCAAATTCTTGGAAGTGCATTGCCTAAATTTACTGCAGGGTTTACAAATAGTTTTACTTATAAAAAGTGGAATGCAAGCATTTTCATGAATGCTGTAACTGGATTTTACCTTTATAACAATACAGCTAATGCGCTTTTCTTGAAGGGTGCTCTTAAGAATGGTAGAAACGTAACCAATGAAGTGGTTAATAGCATTGAAAGTGGTCTTAATCCAGGAAGTCCTTCTTCTAGATTCCTTGAGAAAGGTGATTTTGTTCGCTTAGCTAATGCAAGCATCGGGTACAATTTCGACGTGAAGAGCAAATGGATTAAAACATTGAATGCTTCTTTGTCTGGACAAAACCTTGCTTTATTTACCAAATACTCAGGACTTGATCCAGAAGTTGATGTTGATAAATCAATTAGGGGTGTTCCATCTAGAGGATTTGACTATACTGCATATCCAAAAGCAAGAACTATAACTATAGGATTGAACATTGGGTTCTAAATCTTCTAAATAAATAAATTATGAAAAATAGAATATCACACTTATTTAAATTATTGATGCTCGTTGCATTCATTGCAACCAGCGTTGCATCATGCTCTAAGCTTGATGAGAAACTTTTAGGTTCTAAGTCTGAGTATAAATCAGATGGCGGTGCATCCACTGCAGAATTAAAAAGTGTATACGAGGAATTGAACAACCTTGTTGGAGAAGGTAACATCAATGGTATGAATATGCATACTACAGATGAATTATGTGGTCCAACACGTGGTACTGACTGGGATGACTTTGGTACATGGAGGAAGTTGCATCTTCATACATGGACTGACGCGCATGATCAAGTATTTAATGCTTGGAACAATTTGAATAGAGCTCTCTTCAAAGCAACATTAGTTGTTGAAGGATCTTCTGGTCAGGATAAAGCACAAGCTCAATTCCTTAGGGCATTATATGCTTGGAAAATCATGGACATGTATGGTCAAGTTCCTTTCCGTTCTGCATCAGCTGGTCCTGATGATATCCCAACTGTAAAATCACGTACTGAAGCACTTGATTTTGTTTTGGCTGATTTGGATGCAGCTATATCAGCCCTTCCAGATTATTCAGGAGCCCCTAGCGATAAGAATTTAGCTACCAAGCAAGGTGCACAGTTTTTGAAAATGAAAGTGTTATTGAATAAAGGTGTATATACACAATCACCAAGTTCACCAGCAGGGCCATTTACACACAGTGCAGCTGATATGAATGAAGTAATTGCGTTAGCTGATGAAATTACTGCTTCATCTCAATTCCATATCTCAGCAAATTACTGGGATAACTTCAAATGGGATAATGGAACAAAATCTTCAGAAATCATTTTCTCTCGTTTCAATGGTGATGGTGGTACAAATGTGGTTTGGGCTACTTGCATGGGCTTTCACTATGGTCAAACTCCAAGTGGATGGAATGGATTTACAACCTTAGCTGATTTTTATGATAGTTTTGAAGACGGTGATGTTCGCAAAAAAGCTGATATCCCTGGTTTTACAGAATTAGTTGGTTACAATGCAGGTTTCTTAGTTGGACAACAAAAAGGACCTGAGGGTCAGCGTGTAGGAAATGCATTGGTTAACCTTAAAGATAGGTCTGGTAGTCCATTAGTATTCACACGTGATGTTAGTTTGTTCTATTCGACTGAATCAAAAGGAATCAGGACAGTTAAATATCCATTGGATCCTTCTACAATCAATGATGGTGGCTGGGGAAGTAAAAATGAATATGTTTTCTTCCGTTATGCTGACGTATTGTTGATGAAAGCTGAAGCAATTCTTAGAGGTGGAACTGCTACAGGCGGTGATAGCCCACTTTCATTGGTTAACTCTATCAGAGCAGATAGAAACGTTGCTGACCTAGCTTCTGTAGATTTACCTGTTTTGCTTGCAGAAAGAGGTCGTGAACTTTATCTTGAAGGATGGAGAAGAAATGACTTGATTCGTTTTGAGAAATTTAATGATCCTGTTGGAGAGCGTCCATATAAATCCGATGCTTCTAGGGTTATATTCCCAATTCCTTATCAAGCACTTTCAACCAATCCAAATTTGCAACAGAATTTCGGGTATTAATTGAAATTGAATTTATAGCAAAAAGGTTGTACCAATTGGTGCAACCTTTTTGTATTTTTATGACATATTATGTCTAGAGTTTCTACGTATTTTTTTTGCATATTTTTTATTGCTCTTGGCTGTAATCCAGCTGCAGTGGAAACGCGATTTGAAAAGGTCGAAAATTCAGGGATTGATTTTAGTAATGACATTAAAGACAGTGAGCAGGCTAATATATTTAAGTACCGTAACTTATATAATGGTGGAGGTGTTGCCATCGGTGACATTAATAATGATGGATTGGCAGATGTATTCATGACCTCTAATCAAGGCTCCAATAAACTTTTTCTTAATAAAGGGAATTTTCAGTTTGAAGATATTTCAACAGCTGCTGGCTTTGGTCATAAGGAACAATGGAGTACAGGTGTTGTTATGATTGATATTAATGCTGACGGTTGGCTAGATATCTATGTATGCAATGCTGGGAATATGTATGATGAATCAAAACGAGCAAATCAATTGTTTATCAATGACAAAAAAAATCATTTTGTTGACAAAGCAATAGAATATGGTTTAGCAGATAAAGGCTACACAACCCATGCTTCATTTTTTGATTATGATCAAGACGGTGACCTAGATTGTTTTTTAGTGAACAATAGTCCGATTCCTGTAAACACGCTTAACTATGTTAATGCCCGTGATACAAGAGCCGAAGATTCTCCAGTAAAGGATTTTCTTAAGGGTGGCGGTGATCATTTATACCAAAATAATAATGGCGTATTTCACGAAGTGTCTAAAGAGGCGGGTATTCATGGAAGTCTCATTAGCTTTGGATTAGGTGTTACCGTTGGCGATGTGAATGGTGATGGCTGGTTGGATGTTTATGTTTCTAATGATTTTTTTGAGCGAGATTATTTGTATATAAATCAAAAGAACGGAACATTCAAGGATGAGATGACAGATTGGATGGAGCATAATAGTACGGCCTCCATGGGAACAGATATGGCAGATATTAATAATGATGGATATCCTGATGTGTTTACTACAGAGATGTTACCTGATGATGAATATCGATTAAAGACCACTACATCTTTTGATAATATTGATGTTTATCGATTGAAAGTTAATTCTGGTTTTCATCACCAGTTCATGCATAATTCTCTTCAGTTAAATAACCAACATGGGGCATTTAAGGAAATTTCCTATTTCTCAGGGGTGCAGGCAAGTGACTGGAGTTGGGGTGAATTGACATTTGATGCAGATAATGATGGACGGAGTGATATATATGTTTGTAATGGAATTATACGCGATTTAACCAATCAAGACTTCATTGATTTTTTTGCCAATGATATGGTGCAAAATCTTGTCTTGAAGGGAGAGAAGCAAGCAGTAAGTAGTATAGTTGAAAAAATTCCATCAACCCCAGTAGTGAACAAAATGTTTCATAATGAGGGGAATCTTCAGTTTAACGAAGTGCAAAAAGATTGGGGAATGGGCACTCCTAGTTTTTCAAATGGAGCTGCTTATGGTGATTTAGACAATGATGGAGATCTTGATATGGTGATTAATAATATTAATCAACCTGCATTCATCTATAAGAATAAAACCCGTGAAATGGATTCATCCCACTATTTGGGTTTTACATTGAGTGGTGTTGAGAATAATAAATTTGCGATTGGATCAAAAGTTGTTTTATATGTTGGATCAGAAATACTTTCACGAGAGTTAATTCCTGCTCGTGGATTTCAGTCATCTATTGATTATAAGATGATTATTGGTCTAGGGGATAAAACAAAAGTAGATTCTGCCTTTATTTTTTGGCCAAATTCTACATTAAGTCGTCTAGACATTAAAAAGCTAGATACTGTTTACCATGTTCATGAAAATGAGGTAAATGGGGTAGCTAATTACAAGTTAGGTGTAAACGATCAGGCCAATCAATATCTTGTTGAAGTGCCCCAAAATTTTCAAGTTCATAAAGAAGATGATCATGTAGATTTTTATGCAGAGCGGCTTATTCCTAAAATGATATCCAGAGAGGGTCCAGCTGGATCTGTGGGTGATTTAAATGGTGACGGATTAGATGATTTATTTATTGGAGGTGCAACCGGTCAAGCTGGGGCAGTATATATACAAAATCAACGTGGAGCTTTCACATTAAAAGACCAAGAAGATTTTGCATCATTTAAGCAGAGAGAGGATGTAGTCTCTTGTTTCTTTGATGCTGATGGAGATCATGACCTTGATCTTTTTATTGGAGCTGGAGGCAATAATAAATTGCCTACAGGGCCAGAGTTAGAGCATCGGCTTTTTATCAACGACGGGAAAGGAAATTTTACCTATAAAGAAAAAGCGTTTCCCCATAATGGAAATAATATTGGCGCGGTTCAATCATTGGATTTTGACGAAGATGGTGATCTAGATCTTTTTGTGGGTTCACGAAGTATCCCCTATAAATATGGAGTTACTCCATCAAGTTATTTGTATATAAATGATGGAAGTGGCGTATTCATGGATAAAACAAGTGAATTGGCACCTGTATTTTTGAAACTTGGTATGGTTACTGATGCTACCATGGGAAAGATTATTTCCACTGATAAAAAAGATCTTATTGTAGTAGGCGAATGGATGGCTCCAAGAATCTTTAATATAGAGCAAGGTCATTTTGTTGAAAAAAAGACGATGCTTGATCAATATAGTGGTTGGTGGCAAAGTGTTGCTGTAGCAGATCTTGATCAAGATGGCAAAGAGGATCTAGTATTAGGAAACTATGGCGATAACGGCTATTTTAAATGTACTCCACAAAACCCTTTTAAACTCTGGCTAAATGATTTTGATGGAAATGGAGCTTTAGAAAAAATCATTACTAAATCTATTCATCAGCAAGACTATACCATATTCCTAAAGGCAGATATGCAGGAGCAAATACCGATGATTAAGACTGAAAATTTAAAATATGCTGATTTTGCTAAAAAGACTTTCCAGGATTTATTTCCCGAAGTCAAAATTGATCAATCTGAGAAAAAAACCGTGAATTATTCTAGTTCAGCTGTAGCGTGGAATGATGGTGCAGGAAATTTTGAAGTTGTTACTCTGCCAACTGCTATTCAATTTTCTTCAGTCAATTCCATTACCTTCTCTGATATTAATTCAGATGGGAAATTAGATATGATTCTAGGTGGAAATGAATTTGGCTTTCTTCCTCAATTCGGCAGATTGGATGCAAGTTTCGGGAACTTATTAATAAATAACGGAGCAAGAAAATGGAGTATTGTACCTGATAAACAGACTGGGTTGAATGTAAAAGGGGAAGTCAGAAATATTCTTTCATTCAATGCCAATAAAAAAAGGCAATTTTTATTTTTGAGAAATAATACTTCTCCAGTCTTGTTTGAGCCAAGATGATGCTCTCTGCTTTCTATTAGTATACAGGTAAACTTATTTTTGTTCTCCAAAGACTATCTGGCATCCCTTGCCTATAACTTAATAGTGTTTCAAAAGGCATGGCAGGTGATATTTTTTGTCTATCCATTCTGTAATATTCCATGGCACTAAAGGCCTGCTTAATATCTGATTTTCCTCCATCTACATTGGCCTCTAAAATTCTGCCAAGTACCATATTTTTCAATTTAAAATTTCCGGTAACATCAATTCGACGGTGTATTGGTATGGCAACTGTTGTGCTGACTAAGTTTGTTTCAACCTGTGTAATATTTAACATCGGTGAATCCACGGCTTTTTCTCCTTTTTCGCTCATGACTAGTTTTAACTTGTCTATCAACTCATAAATTGTTTTTATTGAGGGGGTGTCTGCCGATGTTATATTTGTTGTAAGTAAGATAGAATCTTTGACATTGGTTTCTATGATATTATATCCATATACATTTTTGATTGATTCAAAATAGCTTACAGCTGAACTACATATTTTTTCATAAATTTTTTTCTGATGGTTAGTTTTAGCATTTGTAGATAATCTTGACCATAAAGTTTCTTCGCTCTGAATCTTCTTCAGATAAAATTGGATAAATGCAGAATCCCTCATTTCAATTGCATTAATGTCGGCTGTCCATTGAATTTCAGGGTAGTTTTTTTCATAGGACTCCAATTGAATTCCAGTAAGCATTGTTCTTTTTATCTTGAACACTGTATTATCAATTTCATATGTGCTATCATCGATTGATTTTCCAGGAAAAAATGCTTTCCATTTTTTGATTTGAGTAATTCCTCGTTGAGCAGAATTGAGGGGTAGTTTTAAAAAAAATGCTTCAGAAACTTCATTGTTTTGTCCCCCCAAGGTTTTACTAGATAGGTATGCGATAACAACAATAATCACCAAAAAAGACAATATGATAAATCTTTTCATTTTATATTATTAAATTCCTCTATTTCAATAAGGGTGTGGCTTCTGCGTTAATTAAGGAATTGAAAATTAGTCAAAAAAGATGTAATTTTGCATATGTTTTTTTGATCTTTATCTGCTTTTCGCTGAATAAGAACTCAACATTTATTCCATAGGCAAGAAAATTATAATTTAAATAATATGAGAAATTATTGGTTTATACTTTTGATCTTCTTTTTCTCTTGTAAAAATGAGGATGGCTATAAGAAAATGTTTAGTGATCCAGAACTATACTCTAAAACTGTTCATGAGTTAAATGAGGTAGTAATGGGTAATAATTTCCCTCCCATTGTAGCTTCACGAAATTATACCTATGCTGCAATTGCAGGATATGAAGTAATGGTGGTTTCAGCGCCTAGTCGTTATAGAACGTTGGCTGGACAAATACATGGGTTAGATACATTGCAGACTATACATGACACTGCAGATATATATTTTCCATTAGCATCAATCCTTGCTTATTGTAGGGTTGGTGAAGCAGTCACTTTCCCCGAGGGAAGTATGAAAGACTATGTAGATAGTCTTAAGCAATTAGCACTATCATTGGGTATGCCTCAGAATATGTTAGATAAAACCGATTCCTTTTCAGCAAAGGTGTCTAGGCATATAGTAGCCTGGAGCAAAAAAGATAACTACGCTGAAACAAGGAGTGCTGAAAAATACACTGTGCTTGATGTGCCTGGTAGGTGGGTTCCTACACCGCCTATGTATGCTTCAGCTGTTGAACCCCATTGGAATGAGATCAGAACATTGGTGTTGGATAGTGCTAGCCAGTTTAGACCAGTTCCTCCGATTCCATTTGATATGAAAGACACCACATCTTTATATTATAAAAATGTAATGATGGTCAAAACGGCAGGAGAAAATCTTACCGACGAACAAAAACATATTGCTAATTTCTGGGATGATAATCCATTTAAACTAAATGTATATGGTCATGCAATGTTTAGTACCAAAAAATTCTCTCCTCCAGGACATTGGATGGGAATTATAGGTATAGCGGCTAAGCAAGCAAAAGTTGATTTTGCTGAAACAACTTATGCATACGCACTTACATCGATTGTTATGTTTGATGCATTTATTGAATGTTGGGATGCTAAATACACCTACGCTACTATTCGTCCAGAATCTGTAATTAACAAATACATTGATGCCAATTGGAGGCCTCTACTTCAGACTCCAGCATTCCCTGAATATACATGCGGACATTCAACCATTTCTGCTAGTGCTGCTGAAGCATTGACAAAAGTGTTTGGAAGTAACTTTAGTTATACCGATACAACAGAATTAGAGTTTGGAATAGAGAGCAGAAAATTCAATTCATTTAGAGCAGCTGCAGAAGAAAATAATTTAGCACGCTTCTATGGAGGGATACATTTACATAACTCCTGTTTGGTGAGTACTGAAGCTGGAAAGCAAGTTGGCAAGCATATAGCCACTAAACTACGAATGAAGAAAGGGAGCTAATTGAAAATGTCATTGCTTAGGTGTTTAAACGCTTCCATAGCACCTAAGTATTCACATGTTCTTGCCCCTGCCTTGTTGGCATTAGTAAATAGAGAAATCCATTGTTCTTTATTCAATTCATTCATTTGAGTGTTTGATATGGTGCTTAGTTGAAAGAGTACTGCTCCGACAAAAGCATCTCCAGCACCCGTTGTATCTACTGGAGTGATTTCTATACTAGGAATAATCAATGTTTCTTTCTGAAATCCTAAGAGTGTCCCATCCTTCCCTAGTGTAATTGCAAAAACGGCATTCGACTTTTTTGCAAAGACTGCTGCAGCTTCCTCTACAGATGATTTTCTAGTTAGCATGAAAGCTTCTTCATCACTTACTTTGAAAAAGCTGCATTTCTCTATAAACTCCCACGATTTTTGAATAAACAATTCTTGATCATGGCTAAATAGTAGATGCCTGTAATTTGGATCAAAGCTTACAAAAAGTCCATGGTCATTGGCTTTATCCAACATGTTTTTATAGGTAGATTGTAGGGGTCCTGGCAAAAATCCTGTTGCTGATCCAAAATGTGCAATACCAAAAGAGCTAATATCTATTTTACGTACATCGTCATCATTTAGCATACCATCTGCTCCACGGTTAAAATAAAAGTCTCTTTCTCCATTTTCCATCAAAGAGACAAATGCGAACGTTGTAAAATTCTTTTCATCTTGTATTATGCTATCGGTTATGATGCCAAATTCATTCATCACTTCAATCAAGTGTTTGCCAAATGGATCTTTACCAACTTTAGCTGACATTTCAACGGTGCCTCCTAAAGCAGCAATAGCAGCGGCAACATTGGTTGGAGCGCCACCTGGTTTTTTTACAAAATGCTGTCCATCACTCAACGAACTTCCTTTATCGGTACATATCATATCGATAAGCGCTTCACCAATGCATAGTATTTTTTTCATATAATTATTGTGTTGTATAATATGGCTTAATAGAGAAACAAGTTACAAAACAATTTACATCATGTGGTTTAACAAATGCCTGTCTCTGTTGAATCAGAAGTGAATTAACTCATATTTCTTGTAACTCGAAACTTAAATAGACTAGCTTTTCATTTTAACTGTTCTGCCAAGTCGTGATGATTTTTTTGCTGCTTCAAGTATTTTAATGACAATAATATTGTTTTCAAGTGAGTATAAGCCAAATTTTGGCACAGCAATTTTTTTCAAAATAACATCAGCAAAATATTTAATTGGATCTGTGTAGGTATTTGTTTCCTCAGGTGTTACAACTATATGATGCTCTACTTCATCTTCTCCTCTGATGCGCATTGCTTTGTTGTTATCGGTAATGGCAGAACCAAATTCACCATATATTTCCATGTCCTTTCTATTATAAGACCAGTTCCATGAAGCTTCGATGATGCATTGTGTAGTTGGGTATGTTAAGATTATGGTTGCTTCGTCATCCACTTTAGAATAAACATCTGGCCTAAAATTTCTAGTGATAGCAGTCACTGAGGTGGGAAATTGACCTTTCATTAAATAAGTCATGAGGTTAGCACCATAGCAACCAAAGTCCATCAAGGCACCACCACCATTTAATATAGGGTCTGTTAGCCAATCAAAAAATTCTGGCATAACTTGTATTTCTTTCGGTCCCATATGCCCGTCGTGTACAACAACCTTTCTTACTTTGCCCATAAAGGAACTATCAGCGCTTAATTGAAATGCTTTTTCAGTGGTAGGATACCATGCGGATTCATAGTTTGTTAATACGATAGCATTGTATTTTTTGGCTAGCAACGCAATTTTTTCGACATGTTTTTTGGATACGGCCAGTGGTTTTTCAACCATCACGGGTATATGTCTTGGTGCGCAAGCTTCTACTAGGGTTAGGTGATCAAATGTTGTTCCAATCCCAAGTACTCCTTCAGGATTTGTTTTATCTAGCATGGTGTTTAAATCTGTATAAAACAAACTTTGATCAACTTTATATTGTAGGGCTAAACGTGATGCTAATTCTACATTTGGTTCATATATTCCTACTACGTTTATTACGCTATCATGAATTCTATTGAGCACACTTCTGTTGTGACCATGCGATAAACCTGCCACTGCTATCCTAACCGGCACCCTGTTTTGTGAAACCCCATATTGAGCACTTGTTGTAAAAAAAAATACGTAGAGTATAATCTTCAAATTAGGCATGGATGCTTTTTTATAAATATAATTTTTATTTATGTTTAAACTAAATTATGTGCAAGTCAATTTATAAAAGGAATGAATTTTGTATATTGCCATTCTAAATTTAATACATGAAGCGTTTACATAAACTAGCCGTTGTTTTAATTATTTCTATCATTTCTTTTGCCTTTACACAAGTCAATATAAAAGATAAGAAATCGCTAAATTTTGAGGACCCAAGAAAAATATACACCGAAAAGTGCTCAGGTTGTCATGGTGAAAATGTTGAGGCTTTCGTTGATCGCCAATGGAAGCATGGTAAAACAAAAGAATCACTTGTGAAAAGTATTACCAATGGTTATGCAAATTATGGTATGCCAACTTGGAAGGATATCATTACTCCAAATGAGATAGAGGGATTAGCTGATTTAATTATTACTAGTTTAAAAACCGTTGAGCAGTATAGTTTTTCAAAAGCTAAAAAGCCTTCTTCAGGACCTGCAATCTTTAAATCAGAGGGCATGACTGTTGTGCTAGATACTATTGCCACTGGGTTTGATAGTCCTTGGGGCTTTGAACAAATGCCAGATGGTAATTATTTGATTACTGATCGTGCAGGGTCTTTATATGTTGTTGATCATGCTCGCAACAAAACAAAGATCAAGAATACACCTGATGCACTAGTTGAAGGTCAGGGTGGTTTATTGGATGTAGCTTTGCACCCGAATTTTGCTCAAAATGGTTGGATTTATCTTTCTTATTCAAAATATAAAGTTGAAAATGGAGAGCAATGGACTACAACAGCTGTAGTAAGAGGTAAGATTAAGGGTGATAGTTTTGAAGAAGTGCAGGAAATTTTTGAAGCCACTCCTTATACCACTACCAAGCATCACTTTGGGTCTAGGTTAGTGTTTGATAAAAAAGGGTATTTGTATATTTCGGTTGGTGAGCGAGGGAAAGAAAATGATTTCCCTCAGCATCTTGAGACATCTCCTGGAAAAATTCATCGTGTTAATGATGATGGAAGTATTCCTAAAGACAATCCATTTGTTGGTGACAAGAATGCTGTTCCTAGTATTTATGCCTATGGGAATAGAAATCCGCAAGGAATGTCAATGGATCCTGCAACGGGTTTAATTTGGGAAAATGAGCATGGTCCTCGCGGTGGTGATGAATTGAATATTATAAAAGCGGGTGCTAATTATGGTTGGCCAGTAATTTGTTATGGTATTAATTATGATGGTAAGCCAATATCTAGTTTTAGTAAAATGGATGGGATGGAAGATCCAGCAACGTATTGGATTCCTTCTATCGCTCCAAGTGGATTGGCTTTTGTAACAGGCGACAATTATCCTGCATGGAAGGGAAGTATTCTAGTAGGGTCTTTGCGGTTTAATTTTGTTGACCGTTGTATTATGCAAGGCAATAAAGTAATAGGGCATGAAAAGCTTCTCATGAATATAGGCCGCACCCGTAATGTTGAAATGGGTAAGGATGGCTATATCTATGTTAGTATAGAAGGTCCTGGTACAGTATTTAGATTGAAGCCTGTTGTGGAAAAAGGTTCTTAAGAAAGAACCTTTTTCGCAAACGCAACACATTTTGCAACTTCTTTAACTGGATCTGAATCAGCAGGAACATCGTATTCCAATTCAACTGTTGCCGGAATAGAATATTTTTTCTCTTTTAAAAGTAATAAGATTTCCCTTAATGGAGTATCTCCTTGTCCCCAAGGCATATTAGCACCACCATGATCTTTATTGGCTCTATCTTTCATGTGCATGCTCGTTATACGATCATGTTTAGCTTCAATTAATGCTAGCAAGGTCTCCTTTGTATTGGCTCCACCTGCAGCAATATAGTGACCACAATCTAGGTTCATAGAATTATAAGGGGATTGTTCTAACGCTATGTCCCATGCTGTGTCAGTAGCTTGAGTATGTGCATGATAGCCAATGTATACTTGGTGTTTAGCTGCAAGTGCTCCAAGACGTTTAGATTGTTTTGGTTTTTGAAGTTCTACGGTTACTGAATTTGCGCCAAGTGCTTTCGCTGCTTTTAATGCATATTCAATTTCTCCATCCGTATTGTCTTCAGATAATGCATTTGGCTTGAAAGCATAAATACTTACTCCTGCATCATTATACATTTTTCGTATCTCAACAAATTTCTCCATAGATACAGACTCTCTCCAAGCTGCCATTGCCTTAGCTTTTTTTGAACTAGAAAGTGTATCCCAGATTGCTTTATTGCTAGGGCTTGATGGGCATCCCGCAAAATCTTCCACTACATCACCCATTAGTTCAATTGCACTTACTCCGCTGTTAACGCAGTATTGAAGAGTCTGTTCTGCGCTTCCCGGTAGTGATCTAAACGAATAGGTTATTGCACCAATTTGTACAGAGCCAAATTTAGAGTTGGGTTTATCTGAAGCGAATAAAGAGTTACTATCAAGGAAAAGTCCTGCTCCAAGAATTGCACTAGTCTGAAAAAATGAACGACGCTTCATGTGTTTAAAGTTTAATATGTAAGCAAAATTGATCCTACAATTT
>CANKGM010000028.1 GCA_947481355.1 Chitinophagaceae bacterium | reverse complement strand
TGATAATAGTGTGCAAGGCTAAAAAGGATTGAAGGAGCTACTATGGCAATGATTGGAAAATTTGTTCCAAATTGGTTTGGAAGGAAGTAGGTTACCATAAATCCTCTGTAGATAATTTCTTCAAATATTCCAGCACATATGCATAAAAGAATATAGGCAGGTAACTCTTTTGTTTTTTCAGGAAGGAAAGATGATTTTTCAAACCAATCCTTTTCTTTAGGTGTGTTTGAATTATTTAATTCTTTCAGGGTGATGAAGAGGTCTACTAAATAGGCTACAATAAATAAGCTAATAGTGCCCCAAACCATGGGTGTGATTTCTATAGATTGAGTAAATCCTAATTCACTAAACTTCCTGCCTTTTATTAACCATAATGCTAACACAGAGGAGCCAGAAATAGCCAGCATAAAACTATTCCCTAAGTAGAGCTTTTTTCTTGAATGGGCATCAAACAGAATACTTCCTCGTAATTTCTCGCTTTGTAATCCAGACAAGAACGGTAGAACAATTCCAAAAATCCAAATTAAGCTGTGATCGGCAAACGAAGGGAAATTAATCATGAGGCTGTTGTTCTTTTGAGAGGGCAATCAATTTTTCATGAACAGCCAAAACTTGTGTTGTCAATAGTGTCCTTTCATCATTTAGCAAAACAAAGTCGCATAGTTTCATTTTAGTCTCTTCATCTAGTTGATTTTCCATTCTTTCAAGTACTAATTCTCTATTGATATTGTCTCTTTTTAGTGTACGATTTAATCGAAGTGTTTGCGGAGACGATATACCAATGATATAATCGAAGTTAGATTGAGAGCCACTTTCAAAGATGAGTGCCGCTTCTTTAATGGCATAAGGAGTAGTTTGTTTTTTCATCCATTCAATTCCGTCTTGAATAGTGTATGGATGCACAAGGCTATTTATTAACTGCAGTTTTTCTTTATCGTTGAAAATAATTTCAGCTATATAGGATCTATTCAGCTTTCCGTCAACAAAAGCATCGTTGCCGAACTGCTCGATAAGTTGATTTTTAAGTACGGGGTTGGTTTCCATTAATCGTTTTGCTGCAACATCAGCTTGGTAAACAGGAATACCTAGGACTTCAAATATTTTTGAAGCAATTGTTTTCCCTGAGCCAATACCTCCAGTTAGACCAACGTTAAGCATATCCAAATGTAATTAAAAAAGCCCGGAGGATTTCCGGGCTTTTTTATGCACTAAAGAGTCAGTTATTTTACGGCTGCAGCGTCTTTTTTCAATTGATCGCTCCATTCCATACTGATAGCAGATTTTTCAATTTTGAGAAATGAGCCAGGGCTTACTTCAATTTGAATGGTGTTGTCATCATTCACTTTATTAACTATACCATGAATACCGGCAATAGTAACTATTCTTTCCCCTTTTTGTAATTCTTCTTGAAATTTCTTGGCCTTCTTTGCTTTTTGAGCTTGTGGTCTAATCATGAAAAAGTAAAACACAATAATCATACCGCCAAGTAATACAAGTTGCATAACACCAGCATTTGCAGGAGCCTGTAGTAAAATTGAATTCATCATTGTTTGTTTGTATTTGTTTTTGAAATTTATTTTGCTGCGATTACTTCTACATCAAATTTTAGTTCTTGAACTCGACGTTCAGTATTAATCAGAACCGATAAAACTTTATGGTTTATGCCAACTCTATTTTTGCTGTCAAATGTAGCGTTTATTGTTCCTATTTCATTAGGAGAAAAAGGTTTTTGTGGTTTTTCTACTATGGTACATCCACATGATGCTGCTACATCAGTCACAACCATCATTCTAGATCCAGTATTTTTGAATTTGAATTGAACATTGACCTGTGTTCCCTCTATTACCTTTCCTAGGTTTTGAACAGTATCTGTCCATTCAACTGTAGTAGGTGGAATACTTCGATCAATTCTGTTTTCAAATCTATTTTGTTTTCCTTTGTTTTGGATCTTGTTTACTCTATTTGTCACAATGATTGACAGTGAAGCAAGTAAAAATAAACTTAGGATAACAACAGGTGATTTCATATTAAAAATATAAATGTAAAATTAACCTATTCAAGATGGTTTTTTGAAATCAACTTTATTGAGCTTACCATCTGTGATCATTTCTTTGTGAATATTATCAAGGATTCCATTGATGAAATGCCCACTCTGGTTAGTGCTATAGCTTTTTGCAATGTCTATGTATTCGTTAATGGTCACTTTTGCTGGAATGGTTTCAAAAAACATTAATTCACAAACACCTAAGCGGAGAATTATCATATCCAACACGGCAATCCTATCGGCATCCCAATTTTTTAATTTTGGTGTAATGATATCCATGGTTAAGTCTTTCTTATTAATAGCCGTTTTAAGTAGACTTACCGCGTATTCTTTTTTTTCATTTCCAACCAAGAGTTGAAAATTGAAGGAGGTTGGCTTTGCCAGAAAATTCATCATCATTTGATACAACATTTCGCTGTCATCGTCCCATTGAACAAAACGTTCTTCAATGTATTCAGTGATGAAGTCATCAGCCATAATGAGATCTGTAAAAATAAAGGTGAGGAGGCTTTTTTCTGATTTCTTATCGCGACTTTCTAAAGTGATGTAGGCTTTATATTCTTCTGATTCGATTAATTTCAGGTAAATCCGTTTTACGATATCATTATCTAGGTGATTGCTAAGCCCTCTATCTTTTACCCCCGAAGCAAAACCTGGAATTTCGAGTATGCTCCAAAGGAGTGTATTTCCTGCAATTTTTGTATTGATACTCAGGTCTTCCTGAGAGGGTAAATGCTTTGATGCCTTATTTTTTGCGTGAATTTCAGCATATCTAGCTACTTCCGTGATGAGGAATACCAGAAATAGGAATAATTCAGAGGTCTGGTCAAGGTACTTTTTCAGCAATACAACTGCTTTTTCTTCTGACATGTCCCCAGATTCTGACTCAACTGCATATAAACTTTGTACCACCTTCACACGTATATTTCTGCGACTGATCATCTTAAAGAACTTATTTGGTCGGCAAATATAAAGGTTTAAGCGACTCCCTGATTCAAATTCAACCTCAAGGTGAAATATTGACATAGAAAAATCCCATTACTTCTGCCAAAACCAAGCTAAAATTTAGGTTGAATTGCTTAAATCTGACAGAATAGCAACCCTATGTTTTTGGTATAAATTATGCTAAAGATTGATGTATCGCAGAAAGTAGTGTACTTTTAACCTCTGCGTAATTCAAAACAACTAATTTATAAATCAAAAAAACAAAAGCTATGGCTAAGAAGTTAAGCATTACCCCATTGCACGACAGGGTAATCGTGAAACCTGCACCTGCTGAGGAGAAAACTGCAGGTGGGATTATTATTCCTGACACGGCAAAAGAAAAACCACAAAAAGGAACTGTTGTAGCAGCCGGACCTGGTAAAAAAGATGAGCCAATGTCTGTAAAAGCAGGTGATACAGTTATGTATGGTAAGTATTCTGGAACTGAGATTTCTGTAGAAGGTCATGATTACTTAATCATGAGAGAATCAGATATTTTGGCAATCGTTTAATCACTCATCTAATCAACTAAATATTCAGATTTATGTCTAAGCAAATATTTTTTAATCTTGAAGCCCGCAACAAAATGAAAAGGGGTGTAGACACCTTGGCAAACGCGGTAAAAGTAACTCTAGGTCCTAAAGGCCGTAACGTAGTAATCGAAAAGAAATTCGGTGCTCCTGCAGTAACCAAAGATGGTGTTACTGTTGCAAAAGAAATTGAACTTGAAGACCCTATTGAAAATATGGGTGCACAGATGGTTAAAGAAGTGGCTTCCAAAACAGCAGATGTTGCTGGTGATGGAACTACAACAGCAACTGTTCTTGCTCAATCAATTATCACTGAAGGATTGAAAAACGTAGCTGCAGGTGCAAACCCAATGGATATCAAAAGAGGTATCGATAAAGCGGTTGATATTGTAGTAGCAAATCTTCGTACTCAATCACAAGCCGTTGGAAATGACATCAAGAAAATCCAACAAGTAGCTAGTATTTCAGCTAATAACGATAATGAAATTGGTAAGTTGATTGCTGAAGCGATGCAGAAAGTAGGTAAAGATGGTGTTATCACCGTTGAAGAAGCTCGTGGAACCGAAACTACTATTGAAATTGTAGAAGGTATGCAATTTGATAGAGGGTATATCTCTCCATATTTTGTTACCAACGCTGATAAAATGGAATGCGAACTACAAACTCCTTTTATCTTGATCTACGATAAGAAGATTTCTGCTATGAAAGATATTCTTCATATCCTTGAAAAAGTAGCTCAACAAGGTGCTCCGCTTGTAATCATTTCTGAAGATTTAGAAGGCGAAGCAATGGCAACATTGGTAGTTAATAAACTTCGTGGAACATTGAAAGTGGCTGCTGTTAAAGCTCCAGGTTTCGGTGATCGTAGAAAAGAAATGCTTCAAGATATCGCTATCCTTACAAAAGGTATTGTTATTAGCGAAGATCAAGGGTTTAAACTTGAGAATGCTGACCTTACCTATTTAGGACGTGCTGAACGCGTAACCATCGATAAAGACAATACTATCATCGTTGGTGGTAAAGGAAAGAAAGATGATATCAACGCACGTATCGCACAAATCAAATCTCAAATTGAAGCGACTACATCTGAATATGATAAAGAAAAGCTTCAAGAGCGTCTTGCTAAACTTAGCGGTGGTGTTGCTGTACTAAATGTTGGTGCTGCTACAGAAACTGAAATGAAAGAAAAGAAAGACCGAGTTGATGATGCACTTCATGCTACACGTGCTGCAGTAGAAGAAGGGATCGTTCCTGGTGGTGGTATCGCTTTCATCAGAGCAATTGATGCGTTGGATAAGAAGAAAGGTGCTAACGAAGATGAAACAACTGGTATTGCCATTGTTCGTCGTGCACTTGAATCTCCATTGCGTACAATTGTTTCTAACGCTGGTGTTGAAGGTTCAATCGTGGTACAAAAGGTTCGTGAAGGAAAAGCCGATTATGGCTACAATGCACGTACTGATGTTTACGAGAAGTTATTAACTGCAGGTGTAATTGACCCAACTAAAGTGGCTCGTGTAGCTCTTGAAAATGCGGCTTCAATTGCAGGTATGCTATTGACTACTGAATGTGTAATCGCTGATAAACCTAAAAATGAAGAACCAGTTCATCAACATGGACATGGTGCTCCAGGAATGGGTGGAATGGATTATTAATCAGATAATCTTTATAGAAAAAGGTCCTGTGAAAAACACAGGACCTTTTTTATTTTGGGGTATTTCTGTATCGAATAGCGCCTACCACAATGAGCAGTTGGGCGACGATATAAGTGGTCATCGTATATACACCAGCTTCTTCGAAAGGTGACCTGAATTTATTAATAGCAAGAATGCTGTCTGATAGGACAAAGAAAAAGGCACCAATGATAAATAAGATAGCTGTCTTGGTTTCTAATTTTTGGTATTGCCATAATGCAGCAGACAACATAATGCTGATGGTTATTCCATATGCCAATACGGGAATTTTCATTTGGCCAAGTGTTGGCCACAACAAATGCATTAGCTCAATTAAATAGGCAAGTACAGCAATCAGCATAACCGGCCTGAGTTTGAAAAATGATTTCGAATCCGATTTGGTAGACACAAAAAATTTAATATAAAATAGATGTGCAAGTAGAAATGAACAAAGGCCTGGTATAAACATACCATCTACTTGAAGAAATACATCACCTGCCCAAGAACAAATGAGGCCTAATACTATAGCATCTCTCCACCATGACTTTTTTTCATCAGTTGATGTGATATATAACCCAATCATTAATGGAATGATGAGTGGCTTAGTGAATAGACGTAGGTCTTCCTTGCCAAAAGCAGTTAGGGCGATGTCTATAAGTGAAAAAAAAGCAGCAGCTAAAAAAATCGTTAATTGTTTAGGCTTCATAATTAACTGATTTTTGATTTAATAAACCGTTGCATGTGGCTGCATCAACTATGCAATCAAGTGTTGGGATACTTAATTCTAAATAAAGATGACTCAAGTATTAACGTGTTTAGTTGTAATTTAGAGAATATTTATGGCAATTTCAGAAGAGGAAAGAAAATTTTTAGTGTATTGGGAGCAACAACGGCTCAAAGATAAACGTGTTACAAACCAACTGATGTTTGGATTGCCTATTGGCATTTTATTTTCCATTCCCATTTTAGTCAATTTTTTCATGGGTAAATATTGGTATAAACGCGCAGATGCTGTTGGTGTTAGTCAGTTTAGTCCCTCTGTTTTAATCATTGCTGTTTTGCTTATTACTGTATTTGTAGCCCTATTGAATAGACGGTTTAGGTGGGAACGATTAGAGCAACAATACCTTGAATTAAAAGCAAAAGAGAAAAAAAATGAGCGATAGATACTTTTCCCCGTAGGGCTAGATTCCAATTTTTTTTATCATCTTTGCCAAAATTATTAGGATAATGAGACTTTACGCTACATTGATTTTAGCTTTTGGATTAGCTGCTTTTTCGGGATGCAAAAAAAATGAAACAACACCAGAAACATTGGAAGCATATATTAAGCGAGTTGGCATTACAGATGCCGTGAAAGACGATAGAGGATTTTACTATAAAATCATAACAGAAGGCACAGGGGTTAATCCAACCGTATCGAATAATGTTACTTTATTTTACAAAGGGACGTTGACGAATGGTAATATCTTTGATCAAACAGGCGTTAATCCAGTAACATTCAGACTCGGACAACTTATCTTAGGTTGGCAATATGGGTTACCGTTGATTAAACCAGGTGGTTCTATCATCCTTTACTTACCAGCTGAGCTAGGTTATGGAAACCGCTCTGCTGGATCTATTCCTCCCAATAGTGTGTTGATTTTTGAAATTCAGTTAATCTCCGTAGGTTAATTAGCTCAAGAGCAATTTACTAAAGCGAGGATCTAGTCCAGGTATCGTTTCTTCCAATCAAGGATATTCCGATATACCCTCTAACGTTAAGTGTATTCATATCCTTTAAGGTAATGATACATTTATAATCCTTTCCATTATTGGGGTCATAGATATGGCCGTCTTCCCATTTATTTTCGCCCTTAAACTGAAATCCCCATAGGTTTACAAGTCCTAACAATGGTCGTTGATGTAATGCGCGATCAGGATGTTGAATGTCTGTCTTTGGTTTGCCTGTTTTGGGATCAATAGGTTCATTCAACCAAACAATTTTTCCTAAGTATTGATCTCCTTTTTTTACAATTTCCACTTTACCTTTTCCTGAACCTGTTTTCCAAACACCCAATATCTCATCACCTTTTTTTGTGTTTTGAGCTAGACAAGCAAATGATGTTAGTAGGAAGCAACAGATTATGGGGTATTTCATGGTATTACACTAAAGGTTATAAAAAGAAGTGATTCTTAAATTTAATCAATTCTTTGAACACCGCACCATTTGCAATTCACTGATTTTATATTTTATTAAGATTGCTTAAAATTCTTGAATGGTATTGTATAATGTATCCCTTTCTACAGCAACACGTCCAACTTGAGCAATCATCCCAACTAATTCTTCTGTAGTTAAGGATGGATTTTGTTCCTCACTGCCTGCCATGGAGTAGATCTTTGTTGAATCGTCTATCGTTCCATCCATGTCATTCACACCAAAGGATAAACTCAATTGTGCTTGTTCTCTGCCTAGCATTGGCCAGTATGCTTTGATATGAGGGAAATTATCTAGGTATATTCTCGCCATGGCGTATGTCTTCATGTCTTCTATGCTGCTTGATTCAGCAACATGACTCATTTCATTGTCGTGATTACGAAACTTTAGCGGAATGAACGTGTTGAATCCTTTGGTTTGATCTTGAAGCTGTCTTAGTCGCTCCATATGATCTATCCGATGTTTATATTTTTCGATATGACCAAATAGCATGGTAGCGTTGCTGTGCATGCCAAGTGAATGGGCAATTGCATGGATATCTAACCATCCATCCGCATCAACTTTATCTGCACTAATTTTCTCCCTGATTTCACTATCAAATATTTCAGCTCCACCGCCGGGCAATGAATCTAATCCTGCATCGTGTAATATTTTCATTCCTTCTAACCTGCTTAATTTAGCCTTCCTAAACATGTAATCCAACTCAACCGCCGTGAATCCTTTTATATGTAGTTCAGGACGATGGGCTTTGATTTTTTTAAGCAGTTCTTCGAAGAAATAGATATCCATTTTAGGATGAACACCGCCTACTACATGAACCTCTGTTATTGGTTTACCATCATAGGCTTTTACTTTCTCTACCATCTCATCAATACTCAATTCCCAACCTTCTTCTCGCTTTGAATAGAGTTTTGAATACGAACAAAACTTGCAGGAAAAAACACAAACGTTCGTTGGTTCGATATGAAAGTTTCTATTGAAATAAGTCTTGTTTCCATGACGGCGCTCACGTATGAAATTCGCCATAAGTCCTAGAGTAGATAGGGAAGCACCTTCAAATAAGGCAATGCCTTCAGCAGGGGTAATTCGCTCATGTTGGTCAATTTTATGAGCAATAGCTTTCCATTCACTTGGTATACCTGCCAACTTAGCTAGCTTTTTGTCCATTTCTATATTCCCCATCTTGGTTTATTTCTGCAAAAATACGATTGAACAAAAGAGTATCCTAATGAACGGGTAATAATTAACGACTAAAAAATAAATTATCCCAACGCTCCGGCAATACAGGCACACATTAAGCAAGCGATGGTGCCTCCAATTAAGGCTTTGATCCCCAGTTCAGTAAGGTTTTTACGTTGTGAAGGGGCGAGTTGACTGATTCCACCAATTTGTATGCCTATCGAAGCGAAGTTTGCAAATCCACATAATGCATAGGTGGTTATTAAAATTGATTTCGGATTTGTTATTAAGCCTGCAGCCCTCATTTTACTGAAGCTAACATATGCCTGAAATTCATTGACGATTGTTTTTTCACCTAAGAGTTGTCCAACATTAATCATGTCTACCTTATCAATACCAATAAGCCAAGCGATAGGAGCGAAAAGGTATCCTAAAATCAATTGAAAGGTTAGCGCATCGTATTGTCCATGTGTGAAGGTCGCGATGAACTTGTTAAGTCCGGTGTAGTATCCAACACTTCCTAAAATCCAATTCATTACATAAATCAATGCAGTGAATACAATTAAAATAGCACCCACGTTAACTGCTAATTTTAATCCATCTGTTGTTCCGAGGGATATGGCATCCAATACATTTTCACCCATTTTTTGTTTTGGGATGCTAACTTGGGTATCTATAAATTCTGTTTGTGGGAAGAGCATCTTTGCACAAACAACTGCAGCCGGGGCACTCATGATAGATTGGCTTAGCATATGCAACGCAAAGAAATGTTGTTGGCCAATATCATTGCCTCCCATTATGCCAACATAGGCTGCCAGAACACTACCTGCTGTATTGGCCATACCACCAATCATAATGCATAGAATTTCGCTTCTATTCATCTTTTCTAAAAAAGGTTTCACCATGATAGGAGCCTCTGTCTGACCAAGAAAAATATTCGCAGCAGTTGATACACTCTCTGATCCCGAAATCTTTAGTTTACTTAGCATCACCGCGAAAAAATACACTACTTTTTGCAGTATACCGAGGTAATAGAGTAGCGATGATAAGGCAGCAAAGAAAATAATAATGGGAAGTGCTTGTATTGCAAATGTATATCCCCAAGCACCACTCGTGTCGGCTAAATTGCCAAACATGAATTCAGTTCCTTTATGCGTTAAGTTGATGAGTTCTACAAACTTATCTGAAATCCATTGTATGAAGATTCTAAAAAAATTATACTTACCATCAGACAAAACGCCTATGGCAAATCCTATTTGAGCTACAACGCCCATGATTACTAGTTTCCAATTAATGGCTTTTCTGTTATTGCTTAGTACATAACAGAGTCCAATTAAAAAAAACATACCAAGTAGTCCTCGGCTAAGTGACTCTAACTTCATATACCTATTAGGTTTAGTTTAGTAATATACACTTTTAATCAGGTGGTTTTCGATTTTAATCTTTGTGGGTTATGACTACTATTTTTTTAATCAAGGCTCGATACAAATCGGTTATATCTTGAGAGATATTCATTCTAATCATAGAAAACCCAAACAGTAGAATGAAGACAATGCTTTTGAGAATTGAATCAATCCAAACTTGATGGAAAAGTGGTATAAAGAATATTGATGCGGTAAGTATTGTTGCAGTAATAATAGCGATTGCGTTTTTCCAAGAGAATGGCTGCAATGCATAAATGTTTTTTATGTAAATGAATCGAATTAGGTTAAAACATACGATAGCGGTCAATCCCCCAAAAGCAGTACCTACGATGCCGTAATTTCTTGTCAAGTAATAATTTAAAATGATAGAAGCAAGCACAAAAAACATGTTTGTGAAAAGGTCTATTTTCCAATGTTTAGATAGCTGTAGTATTTGTGAATTGAGCCCTGTTCCTAAATCAATGAGTTTGCTGAACCCCATGACGAGCATCAGTGTAGGAAGAAGTTTGTATGTTGGGCCAAGAAAATGAAGTAATAAAGGTGTGTTGATTATGATTACTCCCATTATTCCTGAAGCGATAATCAATAAGTTTAATGCTGTTTTTTTATATAGTCTATCCAGCTTTGCAATGTCATTGTCTTTCCAAGCCATTGCTATTTGGGGAGTAGCCGCAGAGATCATGCTACGCTGGGGAACGTCCATAATAGTTATCATGTAGGTAGCAATGGTGAATATCGCGGCATCTACAAGTCCACCAGCCGACTGTGAAGCAATGATCAGTGTATCATTTGTCTTGGCTATTACATTTAAGATGGTACTTAAAAAATAAGCACTACCAAATCGCAGCATGATTGGACCAAGTTTTTTTGTAAGGGTGCTTGGCTTAAAATGGATCGCAAAAATCTTGCTTCGATAAATTACAATGATTAAAACTATGGAGCTGACAAAAAACAGGTATGCATAGAGTGAAACAAATACCTCAAATTGAGTAATAAATCCAAATGCCCATAGCGTAATTAGAACTGTGATGAGTAGTCGTTGTAGAAACTCTTTTGCAAAATTTGAAATTATGGTTTTTTTGATGATCCATGTAAAGCTTTCCAAGACGGAAAACAAGACAATCGAAACCGTTATTGGGTAAACTAAATGAAAGTAATTGATGAGGTCTGGTGATTTCCTACCAAATTTTCTGATTGCCCAAGGTTGTATATATGGAAATAGAAGGTAGAGTATACTACAGGTAAAGATGATAAATAAGAATACAAGTGCCATTAAATCGTTTTTCTCCTTCGGAACATGTTGCTGGTAGTAGGGCGAAAATTTGAATGTAATGGGTAACGCGCCAGCTGTACATATTGTAGAGAATATAAGTGCTATGTCTCCAATGATTCGAGTTAATCCAAATTGCTCTGGTGTAAAAAATGTAGGATAGAGGTATAGAATATTAACTGCTCCAATAGCAAAACCAGCATAAGTAAATAGAGAGGAATAAATGCTTTGTTTTCTAATTGTAGTCATGCCTGTATAATCACATCAAAAGTATTGTTTTTATGCTTTGTATCTGAGGATTATTAAACATAAAAAAAAACCGCTGTGTAGTCAGCGGTTTTTTTTATGTTACTTATTTGTTGAAATCAAATATGAGATTCGATTTTTTTTACAAAACTATTTTTGGGTTGTGCACCTACCAATTTGTCTACAACAACACCACCTTTTATGAAAAGGATTGCAGGTATTGATGTGATGCCGTAATTCATAGAAAGTTGAGGATTGTGATCAACATTCACTTTGCCAATATTTACTTTGCCTTCCCATTCTTTAGATAGCTCTTCTACCACAGGTCCGATTGCACGGCATGGTCCACACCACTCTGCCCAAAAATCAATCACTGATAACTTATCAGAATCAAGCACTTCCGTTTGAAAATTCGAGTCGTTAAATTCCTTTGCCATTTTATTAAATTGAAGATGAAAATTATATAAATACTACTACAAAATTAGTTCCATTTTTTTACTTTTCACAAAAGAGTCTGAAATTGATCAGAGTATGTCAACCTGCACTTCAATTTCAGGCGATTTTTCTAGAAAATCAGCCATTTCGTCATTCATTTCAAATCCTTTTTCGATAGTCTTCATCTGAATCCTTAATTTTTCAATTTGGTCCACCAAGATCACCTTAAGCCTGCTCCTACCTGGATGTTTTTTCATGTTCTGTTGAAAGAATTCAACCTGAGTAGGGGTGATGGTTCCCGGTTGAATAACGAGCTGTAATTGTCTTGTAAAGGCTCTTTTTATTGTTTCTAACAAACAGATTTCATTTACCCTAAAATTCCATTCATTTCTACTTTCCCATTTTTCAAAACTTCCTTTAATATGTATGCAGGTGCCTGCCGTAAAGTAATTGGAGAATTTTACATATTGATCCCCAAATAGGGTGATTTCGACGCGACCTGTAAAATCTTCAATGGTTAAACTTCCATACTTTTTACCAGCACGGGATATTTTGTGCTGTGAGCTGGTCACCAATCCGGCCAACTTAAATGTTTGAGCAGGATTAGGGTGTTGATCAATCAGTTCTTTGAAATCATTGTAGTCACCTATTTGTGTAATGCCATAATGCTTTAGTTCAAATCGGTAATGATCGAGAGGGTGACCACTCAAGAACATACCAGTTACTTCCTTCTCTTTATCTAATATTTCAGTGAGTGACCATGGTGCGCAATCAGGAATACGAGGTGGAGGTATTTCTTGTACAATAGAAAGATCACCAAATAGCGTGTTTTGATTTGAATCCGATTGGTTTTGCCAGATACTTCCGTATCGGATAATTTTTTCTAGGCCTGAAGAGGCATCTCCCTCAGGATGGAAAAAGTATTGTGCGCGGTGCAAGGCTGGAAAGCAATCAAAGGTTCCAGACATGGCTAAACTTTCCAATGATTTTTTATTGACGGTACGTTGATTCAACCGTTTCACCATATCATAAATAGATTCAAAGGGTCCCTTTTTTTCACGGTCTGCAATAATGGTTTCTACAGCCGCTTCACCAACCCCTTTTAATCCACCTAATCCGATTCTGATTTCTCCTTTCTTGTTTACGGCAAATCCCTTCAAAGATTCATTGATGTCTGGTCCCAATACACTTAATCCCATGCGTTTGCATTCTTCCATGAAGAAGGTTATTTTTTCTATGGAACCGGCATGGTTTAATACTGCCGCCATAAATTCTGATGGATAATGTGATTTTAAATAGGCTGTTTGATACGCTATGAATGCATAGCAAGTACTATGTGATTTATTGAACGCGTATTGTGCAAAGGCCTCCCAGTCTGTCCAAATTTTCTGTAGTTTATCGTCAGGAAAACCGCGGGCAGAAGCATTGGTAATGAATTGTCCCTTCATTTTATCCAATACCGATTTTTGTTTTTTACCCATGGCTTTTCGCAACACATCTGCATCACCTTTGCTAAAGCCACCTAGCTTTTGTGCTAAAAGCATTACCTGTTCTTGATACACGGTGATACCATAGGTTTCTTTTAGGTATTCTTCCATTTCTTCAAGATCATATGAAATGGCTTCTCTTCCATGTTTTCGGTTGATGAAGTTGGGAATGTATTCTAGTGGACCAGGCCTATACAATGCGTTCATCGCAATCAAATCCTCGAATCGATCGGGCTTTAAATCCCGCAAATATTTTTGCATCCCAGCGCTTTCAAACTGGAAGGTTCCAATGGTATCTCCTTTTTGATAAAGCTTGAAG
>CANKGM010000027.1 GCA_947481355.1 Chitinophagaceae bacterium | reverse complement strand
TTTGTATCTTTTCGACCTAGATACAAAGAAGCTTGATACCTTGACAAGAGGCACCCATGATGAAATGTCTGCTTCGTTCAGTCATGATGGAAATGCAATTACATACGTTAGCAACATTACAGAGAATCCGGATCGTAATTCAAACACGGATATTTTTGTATTGGACTTAAAAAATAACCGAAGTGTAAAGCAAATCACTCTCAATAAAGGAGGAGATTTTTCTCCTAAGTTTAGTCCAAATGACGAGTCTATTGCTTTTTTCAAATCAATTTCTGGAGATGCATACAATGCCTATGATCAGCCACAGCTTTGTGTTGCCAATTTGCACACAGGTGACATTCAAATTATCTCTTCTTCATTAGATCGTCCGATTACAACATTTACCTGGGCAGTGGATAATAAGCATATTTATGCGTTGGTTGAAGACGATCGTAAGCAAAATATATATTCGTTTGATGTTCAGGCTAAAACAAATTCCTTAGTTACAAATGCTGAAGCAGTGTATAGCGGACTAAGTGCAAATGATGGTGGACAGATGGTTACATTGTATAGTAATCCTCATACGCCTAATGAGATTTATGCGCTTGATGGGGAGACACCTAGAAAAGTAACCAAAGTACATGATGAATTTTTATCTGGCTTGAAAAGCATATATGTAAAAGGTTTCAAATCAATATCTTCTGATAAAACAATCGTATCAGGGATTTTATATCTTCCTGACTCCGCTGCAAAAAATATGCCACTTGTTTTATTTATACATGGTGGTCCAGTTGCTCAGGATGATTATTCGTTTGATGAATCTCGCCAAATCTTAGCAGGAGCTGGTTTTGCAGTTGCGGCTGTAAATTATAGAGGTAGTTCAGGCAGAGGGTTTGCCTATACGAAATCCATTTATTCAGATTGGGGAAATAAAGAAGTTAAAGACATAATTGGCGCAGCAAATTATTTGATTAGGGAAGGTATAGCCGATTCATCGAAATTAGCCATTGCTGGTTGGAGTTATGGTGGAATCCTAACTGATTATACTATTGCAACTGATAAGCGATTTAAGGCTGCCGTAAGTGGAGCAGGTAGTGCTTTTCAGTTTGCTATGTATGGATCAGATCAGTATGTATTGCAATATGATGAAGAATTAGGTGCTCCTTGGAAAAATGTAAAAAAGTGGATGGATTTATCCTATCCATTTTTTAAGGTTGAGCAGATTAAAACCCCTACTTTATTTATGGCAAGCCAAAACGACTTTAATGTACCGGTTATAGGAGCAGAACAAATGTATCAAGCGTTCAAGCATTCAGGCATTCCAACTGAACTGGTCATCTATCCAGGACAAAACCATGGCTTATCGATTCCAAGCTACCTTGTTTATCGATTTCAGCGTCATATTGATTGGTTCAGAAAATATTTACAGTAAAAAAGCGTTAATAGATTGATTTACCATTTTTATGACTAATTGACTGCCTCTAGATTAAGTTAAATCCATGAGCTTTTGGTCAATGGAAGTAATGTATAGTTTAAAGTCAATTATAAAATTGGTATTTAATTTGTTAAAATTGAGTAATTCTGTTAATCTTAAACTGGTGGTAATCAAGCATTAACATCAATTTGATTATATAAATATTTTTTAATCTTGAAAAATTAAGATATATCTTCGCTCCAAAATGAGTTATACTTTAATTTTTTGTTAAAGCATTATTTTAGATACTTTTTATAAAAAAATCAGATAAATACCATCAAACGGAAAATTCAATCCATTTCTCCATACATTTTTTAATCTTTTACATAGAAACATTAACTAGCAAATAAAAAATAGGATATGAACATTATTGGTTTTAATAGCATGCTCGAGGCTTCATTTGGCAAATTGGCTCTTTCTTCCAATTCTTTGCTCAATAGTATTAGAATTAAGCATGAGAATAATTGGTATTTAGTAGGCGAAGCCTGTAAAAATTTAGGTAAAAATCCACATAGGCTTGTAAATTCTCGACCAGAAGAAGTAGATTATCAGGTTTTGTTACTTGCTTCATTGCTTATGTCATCAACAGGTTCCTCAGATCGAATTAGCTTGACTTTAGGTTTTCCTTTCTCAACATACAATTCTTTTAAATCTGCAGCTGAGAAAATATTGTCTGTAAAGAATTTCGTTATAGAATATGATACCTCTTTATTTAAAAAAGATCCATCAATTGAAAAGAAGTCGATTGAGATTGAAAATTTAGAAATTGTACCTGAGCTGGCAGGCTGCGCAATCGCGCTAAAAAAACATCTTAAAGTTCCAGAAACCAATTTTTTACTTGTAAGTGTTGGTTTTGGGACTATAGAAATTGGTATGGTTACTGCAGACGGGTTAAATCAACGTACTATAATATCTGTTCCTGGTATTGTAAGATGCATACAGAATTTAAGGGTTGAATTGGAAAAAGAACATTTTATTGGTTTTATAAATGATCATCAACTTGATGAAGCCTTTAAAAAAGGGTCCTTAGTTTTAAATAGATCGAATGTTAATATTAAAAATCTAAGAAGTAACATCATTAAATCATTTTATAGGGAATACATTTCAGATACAATAAGAGCAATGATTTCTGATCGTGATTTTGAACGGATGGAAAAGATTTATGTTTGCGGTGGTGGTGCATATTATGAAGAAATTAGAGATTCTTTTAAAAATGAATTTGAAAAAGTACTTCCTGTTGAAATATTAAATGAGCCAGACACACTTGCCGCAATAGGTTATTACCATAATTCCATTCGATTTATTAACTCATCAAGCACAGGAACTCCTGTAGGAATTGATATTGGAAATTCCTCTACTTGGATTGTTAAAAGTGAGGTTGAATAGATGAAATTTTTTGGGAAAAGTGATCTTGTTGAGTCTTTCTTTTTACCTAAAAATACAACCATAGTTGGGAACATTTTAGGTGAAGATTCTGGACGGATAGAAGGTATTGTTAAAGGCGAAGTTAAAGTAAAAGGCAAAATAATAGTTGCTGAAAAAGCATTGATTGAAGGAAATGTGTATGCTTCTGAAGTAATTATCTATGGTACGGTTACTGGGAATGTGACTGCCTACAAGTCCTTTTCAATTAGTGCACATGGTGTAATTCACGGTGATGTAACCTCTAGTTCTATTCAAGTAAATTCCAATGCTAAAATCACAGGAAAGATAAATAAGTTATCTAGTACAACGAACAATTCTCAAGGAAGGAATGGGTCTCATTCAAGAGAAATTTTTAAATACAAAAATAAACTTAACGAAGATTCTCAATCAGATACTTGGTGGTAGTGTAAGTATATTTTAAAATATAATGACTAGTTGTCAAGTATTTTATTCGTTTTGAATTGTTAACAGGCAGATTAATTTCATTATGATCTGTGTGGTTTAAATATACCATCCTATTTAACTGAAAAAGATTTTCACCGAGTTATATCTCTTCTTAGCAAAATATCAGTTCAGTATAATACATTTTTTATATCTGTTAAAAGAGAATGTGGGCTATCGAACCTGCATCTTAGATGACTGCTCAACCCTATTTAATGCGCCGCTTATTGGAGCAGAGCATATGCATTAGGCTTTCAAGCATACTGGCATTCAAACTAAACTTGTTATCTATACGCCCCAAAACCATGCTTTACAATTCTAAGTTACTTATATTGACTTTAAGGTTAAATTGACTAGTTAGAAAAATATTTAAAATAGACAGAACCTTTTGGGAAATTTTATGTTAAAAAAAATGTAACCAAAAACTTAACATAAAATTTCCCAAAATCATGTTTAAAAAATTATTTGGAACTATTCTCCCCTTATTACTTTTTGTAAGTATTGGGGTTGCCCAAAACAAATCAGTTTCCGGTAAGGTTACTGATGAAAATGGAGCTCCAATTGTTGGAGCAACTATCGTTGTAAAAGGCGCAAAAACAGGTGTTAACTCTGATGCTCAGGGTACATTTAGCATTTCAGTAACTGGGAATAAATTCCTTGAGGTAACTGCAATTGGTTTTGAGTCTAGGCAGATTTCAAGCAATTCCTCATCATTCTCTATTGTGCTTAAAGCAGATGTCAAAGCACTCTCTGAGGTTTTGGTAACTGGATTTGGAGGTTCTCAGATAAAAAGGGATGTTACAGGAAATATTGCCCGTGTTAAGGGGAAAGATATTGAGTATATGCCAACACCCAGTCTTGACGCGGCATTGCAAGGAAAGGCAGCCGGGGTGTATGTCAATAGTCAGTCTGGCAAACTTGGTCAGGCTGTAACGGTAAGAATCCGTGGTAATTCATCCATTAGTGCCAGTAGCCAGCCGCTTTATGTATTGGACGGTGTACCAATCACGACAAATAGTCAAAGTAATTATGGTGGAGCAATGAATCCACTTACTGATATCAATCCAAATGATATTGAGTCTATGGAGGTATTGAAAGATGCTTCTGCAGGCGCTATATATGGATCTCGTGCTGCTAATGGCGTTATTCTAATTACCACTAAACGTGGTAAAGCTGGTAAAACAAGTGTTACGTTCAATATGCAGTCGGGCTACTCAGAAGCCACAAAGAGGCTAAAGATGTTGAATTCACAGGAATACGGAGAGCTTGTGTTGGAGGCTGCTGGTAATTCAGATGCCATTGAAGGAATTCCAGTTGATGAACCTTACAGTTATACCACGTATGCAAAAGAAGGAATTTTAGGATACTATAGTTATGGTCAATGGGCGGATAATCCGACAAAGACTTACAATTGGCAAGACAAAGTTTTCCAAAAAGGTCCATACAAGCAGGCTGATCTCCAAATTCGTGGGGGTAATGAAAACACTAAATTTTATTCTTCATTTCAACATCTAGATCAAACGGGAACAATTATTGGGAATAATTTAATACGATCTACTGGTCGTCTAAATGTTGATCAAAAGGCTAATGATTGGTTGGATCTTGGTGTTTCATTAAGTCTTTCAAGAACCTTTACGGTAAGACTTCCTGATGATAATGCATTCTCCAATCCATTGCAAGCCGTTGCATTGAGTCCGTTCACTCCATTTTTAGATCCTAACACGGGATTGGATGCGGGTGCACCTCCTGGTGATGTAGGGATACCAGTTTATTATAATCCTGTATTGACTGTGAAGTATGGTAAGTTCACTCAAGATGTTTACCGCACACTGGGGAACAGTTATTTGAGAGCAAAAATTTTATCTGGTTTGACATTTCAAACAGAGTATGGAATTGATTATTTGAGTCAAAATGAAGAATCGTACTTCCAATCTCAAACAGTGAGAAACCAATCTACTGCAGTGAGAGGTGTTGGATCAAATAACGGAGCATTCATTACAAATTATAACACCAATAGTTATTTCAATTACGCTAAGCTGTTTGGTAAGCATAATGTTACTGCTACCATGGGTATGCAGTATCAACAATCTCAAGCAAAGTATAACTACATTGAAGGAACTGATTTCCCTTCTGATTCATATCAGAAGATTGCAAGTGCTGCAACGAAATCTGCAGGAAGTTCTTCACAAACTGATTTTAGATTCTTATCCTATTTTTTACGATCAAATTATACATTTAATAAGAAATATATTTTTTCTGCAAGTGGTCGTATTGATGAGTCTTCTCGTTTTGGTAAAAATTCAAGAGCTGGATTTTTCCCTGCCGTATCAGGAGGTTGGATATTGAGCAACGAAAACTTCTTAGAAAAAAATCGCTATATCAGCTTTCTTAAATTAAGGGGTAGTTATGGTATTGTTGGTAATGCTGAGATTGGAAATTTCCCACAGCTTGATTTATTTTCAGGAGATGCAGGCTATGCTGGTGTGGGTGGACAAAGACCATCTCAGTTAGGGAATGATGATTTGCATTGGGAAACTACTGCGCAAATGGACTTTGGATTTGACTTTGGGTTATTAAATAATAGAATAACTGGAGAAATTGATTACTATAGCAAAAAAACCAATGGACTATTGCTTAATGTAAATATTCCTGCTACAACAGGTTTCAATTCACAAGTTAGAAATGTGGGTAACCTTGAAAATAAAGGGTTTGAGCTTGTTTTAAATTCTCAAAACCTTGTGGGTGCTTTTAAGTGGTCAACCAACATGAACATTGCACTAAATAAGGGTAAAGTAACAAATATTCAAGGTCAGATTATTGAAGGTGGTGTTGACAAAATGAATAGAGTTGTAGAAGGATATCCAGTTGGAGTTTTTTACACAGTTGAGTTTGCTGGCGTAGATCCACAAAATGGAGATGCACAGTTTTATACCAATACAAAAAAACCGGATGGATCTCTTGAAAAAACAAAAACCAGCAATTATAGTGAAGCTTCACGTATAGTTTCTGGTGATCCAAACCCTGACTATGTTTTAGGGTTCACGAATAATTTTTCATACAAAGGATTTGATTTATCAGTATTCTTTAATGGAGTATTAGGTAATCAAGTGAATATTTATGGTATGGGTCGATATTCTTCTGCGAGTATGCGCTATGAAGACAACCAAACATATGATCAATTGAATAGATGGAGAAAACCTGGGGATATTACAAATATTCCTCAAGTAAGATTGTATTATACAAACGGAGCACAAAATAGCAGCAGATACATTGTAAATGGTTCATATATCAGGTTGAGAACAGTTTCACTTGGTTATACCATAAATCCAAAATTGCTAACCCGTTTGAAAATAGAAAAAATGAGGGTTTATGCTTCAGCACAAAATTTATTAACCTTTACAAAATATCCATATTGGGATCCAGAAGTGAACTCAGATGGGTTTGATTCTAACATTTCAAAAGGAAATGATTTTTATACCCCACCTCAACCTCGTACTATTTTGTTTGGTGTAAACTTAAGTTTCTAATACAATCAAAGACTATAACATGAAAATATATAAATCTATATCAAATCATATCCTTCCCTTGTTCATTGCTGCAATTGGTTTTGCTAGCTGTGAAAAGCAATTGGATATTTTCCCTACACAAAGTATTGCAGCTGAAAAAGCGATGACAGATGAAAATGCTGTGTCCTCAACGTTGATTGGTTGTTATGATGGTATTCAAACTAGCTCTTTATATGGAGGTGATATCATGGTGTTGAATGAAATTATTGGTAATTCGACTAACATTAGGTTCACAGGTACTTTTGCTGGCTTAGATCAAGCTTATAGAGGTGAGATGACATCAAATAACTCTTTTGCAGAAGCTACTTGGGGCAGTGCATACAATACCATCAATAGATGTAACCATGTACTTGCAAACTTAGAGAAGGTCACTTCTTCTCCTGAGAATAAAAGTAGGGTTGAAGGGGAAGCATTGTTTTTGAGGGCTTCTATCTATTTTGAATTGGTTAGGCTATATGCAAAAGCAATTGGCGATGGGGATGCAAATTCTAATCCTGGCGTACCACTTGTTCTTAAGCCAACATCAAATCCAATTACAGAAGCGGATTACCCAAGTAGGAGTTCTGTTAAGCAAGTATATGATCAAGTAGTTGCTGATTTGTCTAGAGCAGAACAGTTATTACCAGAATCAAATTCTAGGTATGCAACTAAATGGGCTGCTGCTGCACAATCTGCAAAAGTATATTTGACTTTAGGTATGTATGCTGATGCAAGGGATGCAGCTGATAGAGTAATTGAAGGTAGTGGTATTGAACTTAACCCATCATTTGAGAATCTTTGGTTCACCTATATATATGGAGGAGGTCAGACTCCTGATGAGTATATTTTTTCAATAAAGGTTACTACACAGGATGGAACAAATTCATTGAACACTTATTTTGGTAGAACCATCAGTGATATACCTGGAACTGCTGGTAGAAGTGATTGCAAAGTTAAAGATGCCCATATGGATATATATGAGGTTGGTGATTTACGTTCTACCTTCTTTGTAGAAAGTGGTGGCGCTAGGTATACTCAAAAGCACTTAGATCAATATGGTGATGTACCCGTTATTCGATTAGCAGAGCTTTACCTAATTCGTGCGGAAGCAAATGTTAGGGAAGCAACAATGATTGGGGCAGATCCTGTAGATGATATAAATGCTATTAGAGCAAGAGCTGGGCTAGCACCACTTGTAGAAGTTACATTGGATGATGTATTGCATGAAAAGATGGTAGAGTTGGCTTTCGAAGGAAATTATTTACCCGAAGCTAAGAGGCTTCAAAGAACTGTAGGGCTTACTCCATGGAATTCTCCTACGTTGATATTGCCAATTCCACAACGTGAAATGGATGTAAATAAGAATCTTACACAAAATCAAGGCTACTAGATTAGTTTAATGTTAGCAAAGCCCCACTCAGTAAAATGAGTGGGGCTTTATAATTTTATATATATATCAGAAAGGGTAAAAGTTTATTACTATTTATAAGTAGCATAATTATTTAAATCAATATTTTGTAGAACTGCTTAAGAGCAAAACCTATTTCCCTATTGCCTATATTTGCATCCATGAAATCTACTCCTTTTACACACTTGCATCAAGCGTTAGGCGCAAAGATGGCAGAGTTCGCTGGGTACAATATGCCCATATCGTATACCGGCATAAATGATGAGCATCATGCAGTGAGAAATAATGCTGGTGTATTTGACGTTAGCCATATGGGTGAGTTTATTCTTAAAGGAGAGCACGCTCTTGAGTTAATTCAACGTTTAGGATCTAATGATTCATCTAAATTAATGAATGGACAAGCTCAGTATAGTGCGTTGGTTAATGAAAATGGTGGCATTGTAGATGATATGCTTGTTTATTGTATAGAGGTAAATAAGGTCTACATGATTGTAGTAAATGCTTCTAATATTGAAAAAGACTGGCAATGGTTTACCCATTTCAATACCAAGCAAGTAGAGATGCATAATATTTCAGATAAAACATGTCTGTTGGCTATTCAAGGTCCCAATGCAACTAAAATTCTTCAATCACTAACTGATTTAGATCTTATTCATATGAAGTATTACACCTTTGCAAAAGGAAAGTTTGCGGGTGTTGAAAATGTATTGGTGAGTGCTACTGGCTATACTGGCGCAGGTGGCGTTGAAATATATTTTGAAGATGAAGGAGATAATGCAGTCAAAATTTGGAATGCTATTTTTGAAGCGGGTGTTGCAGCAGGCATTAAGCCAGTTGGCTTAGGAGCTCGTGATACCTTAAGATTGGAAAAGGGATATTGTTTATATGGCAATGATATTAATGATTTCACAACACCCATTGAAGCAGGTCTTGGATGGATTACAAAATTTAGTAAAGAGTTTACAGCTTCTGAACTACTTAAGAGACAAAAGGAAACGGGAGTTGAAAAAAAGCTAGTAGGATTTGAAATGATTGAAAGAGGTATCCCGAGGCATGATTATAAAATTCGGGATGCTGAAGGAAATCTAATAGGTCATGTAACATCTGGAACCCAATCTCCTTCGCTTAATATTGGTATAGGTATGGGGTATGTTATGTCAACATACTCAGCTATAGGTTCCACTATTTACATAGACATCCGAGATAAGCTTATTAAAGCTTCAGTTGTGCAATTCCCATTTGTAAAATAAGTCTACTAATGTCATTAGAACAAAGAAACTTATATACTTGTCTTTCTCCTGCTCTGCTTAATTTATATGATATTAGCAACAGTGTGGTTGTCATCATAGATGTTTTGAGAGCTACATCTACCATTGCAACAGCATTATATAATGGAGCAGAATCTGTCATACCTGTTTCATCAGTTGCTCAATGTATTGAACTTGGTGCAGCAATTGGAGGCATTACGGCAGGTGAGCGAGATGGTCGTATTGCTGAAGGGTTGCATTATGGTAATTCTCCTTTTGAATACCCCAGGTCGTTTGTAGAAAATAAGGTGCTTGTCTTAACCACAACTAATGGAACCAAGTTATTGCATATGGCATTGGATCAAGGAGCACCAGAAATCATAACTGGGTCATTCCCTAATATTTCCGCAGTATGCGATCATCTTATTCTTTCAGGAAAAGATGTTTTATTCGGTTGTTCCGCTTGGAAAGATCGAGTTAATATAGAAGATACATTGTATGCTGGAGCAGTTATTGCAAGGATTAAAGATCATTTTAGTATGCAGTGTGATTCTTCTAAAATGGCAGAAAATTTATATCATGATGCAGGTGCAGACCGTTTTGAATTTATGAAAAAAAATGGGGCAACACATTACCACAGACTAATGAATTATAATCTTGAAAAAGATATTCGTTACTGTCTTACAGAAGATAATGCCAATGTTTTGCCTATCTTCAAAGGCGACCGTTTAGTTGTGGCATAAATTGTACATTGATTCAAATAAATTTTTATGAGCAGTTCATCACTGAGAAGCCAGGGATGGTTTGGCAGAACCGGAAAGGATGGGTTCATTTACCGTGCTTGGATGAAAAATCAGGGCATTCCAGATGAAGAATTTCGTGGCAAACCTGTCATAGGCATCTGTAATACATGGAGTGAGCTTACACCATGCAATGCACATTTTCGTGAACTTGCTGAATCAGTTAAAAAAGGAGTAATTGCTGCAGGGGGCTTCCCTGTTGAGTTTCCTGTCATGTCCCTTGGCGAAACACTCATTAAGCCAACAGCCATGCTTTATAGAAATTTGGCGAGTATGGATGTAGAAGAATCTATTCGAGCTAATCCGATAGATGGGGTCATCTTATTGTGTGGATGTGATAAAACAACACCTTCATTAGTTATGGGGGCTTGCAGTGTAAATATTCCAACCCTCGTGGTATCTGGAGGCCCAATGCTTACGGGTAGATATGAAGGAAAAAATATTGGAACAAGCGATATTTGGCGTTTTAATGATGCTGTTAGAAGTGGTGAAATGACGCAAGAGCAACTCACAGTTTCAGAAGCGTGTATGTGCCGAAGCGCAGGACATTGTGCAGTGATGGGTACTGCATCAACCATGGCATGTATGGTTGAATCCCTTGGCTTGACCTTACCAACAAATGCTGCAATACCTGCTGCAGACAGCCGTAGAAAAGTATTTGCACAATATTCTGGAATGCGCATTGTAGAAATGGTTAAAGAAGACCTTAAACTTTCTGATTTATTAACTAGAGAGGCATTCGAAAATGCCATTAAGGTAAATGCCGCAATCGGTGGGTCAACTAATTTTGTTATACACCTTCTCGCTATCGCAAATAGAATTGGAGTGAATCTTACACTTGAAGATTTTCATATGTTCTCAAAAGACATTCCTTTACTAGTCAACCTTCAGCCTTCAGGAAGTTACTTTATGGAGGATTTCTATTATGCTGGAGGACTTCCTGTTGTGATGAAAGCACTTGAAACTATTTTGCACACTGATCTTATTACGGCTAATGGCAAAACGGTAAAAGAAAATTACAAAGAAGCTGTTTCGTACAATAAGGATGTTATCACTGATTTAAGCAATCCGTTTAAAACTGAAACAGGCTTGGCTATCTTAAGGGGTAATCTCTGTGAAAATGGAGCAGTCATTAAACCAAGTGCGGCTAGCCCTCATCTGATGTGCCATACAGGGCGTGCCGTTGTTTTTGAAAATATTGAAGACTACCATAAGCGCATTGATGATCCAGCATTAGATATTGATGAAACTTCTGTGATGGTATTGAAAAATGTTGGTCCTGTTGGCTATCCAGGTATGCCTGAAGTGGGTAATATGGGGATTCCCAAAAAATTATTAGAAAAAGGATTGATCGATATGGTCCGTATATCTGATGGTAGAATGAGCGGAACTGGATTTGGTACCGTTGTATTGCATGTATCCCCAGAAGCAGCTAAAGGCGGGCTTCTTGCAGTGGTTCAAGATGGTGATTTAATCTCATTGGATGTTAAAAATAGAAGTCTTCAGTTATTGGTATCAGAAGAAGAAATTGAAAAGCGAAAGGCAAATTGGACTCCTAGCTATCATTTAGCAGATCGTGGCTATGTTCATTTATATCAAAAACATGTTGAACAAGCTCATCTCGGTGCAGATATGGATTTCTTGAAGGGGAGTTCGGGTAGCAACGTGACAAGAGATTCTCATTAACGATTGCAACTAGAGTAGTTAAAGCAAGCCTACGAATATACTATTTTATTTACACTTTTCCTGAAGCATAGGCTATCGAATATTTATTCTTTCCTGTTCATGTTATAGCGCTTCTTTTCCGTTAATTTCGCAGATTAACCGTGAAAAAAATATGTCCCTTTCGCATTTACTGAAATTTGTATACAATAACGGAACGGACGAAGTTATCCGTCGTGGAAAGAAAATTCATGCGATTGGATATGTAGAATTCATTGAGCATGATGACTTGATGGGTTCAGTAACTTTTCGAGTAAAAGATGATAACTACAGTACATCATATAAGGTGCATGTACAAAAATATAAAGACGCACGTGCAATGTCTCTTCGTTGTTCCTGCCCTTATAACCTAGGAGATATTTGCAGACACGAAGCAGCAGCGCTACTTCAGCTTCAGGATCTAGTCGATAAAAATATGCTTGGTGATCGAATTATGCGATATGATCAAAAGCATACGGTTATCAAAATGAAGAGTATAGAATTAAAAACAATTCGACTCTTATCTGCTCAGGATGCCGGTGAGAAAGCTGATGCAATTCTTCGAAGAGGTAAGGCTACAATTATAAGTGCTAAGGATGAGCGTGTTGAAGCCAAATTTGATATTGATGGTGAGATATTTCCATTGGTCATCCAACGTAACCAAGAAAGGAATTTTGATACATCATGTAAGTGCGAGGAAGTAAATCATCCTTTGTGTATACATAAGACTGCTCTTTTTCTGCAATTGATTAATTCATTTGGGGCACATTATTTTGATTCAATTCGAAATTTTGATAAAGAAAAAAATAAACTTCTCGGAATATATGGCTACAGCATGGCCGAACCTGATTGGGAGAAAAAATTTGAATTTACCTATAAAGATGGTAAGCCTTTTTTACGTGTATTAGATCCAACAGTCAAGCGGGTTTCTACACCAGTTGAAGAACCTAAAACGTATGCTAGACAGGAAATTAAAGAACCTGAAGTAATTATTGAGAAAGCTCCTGAACCAAATAGTCAACGACTTGGAGTTGTATTTGTTGAAATGCCTAAGAAATATCCAGGCTTTGGTGTTGAACTTGTTTCGGGTGAATTTGATGAAGAAAATGAAGTTTTTGTAGGGAAAGTTCAAAAGTTAGATCTTGTTAAATACGTTCCTACAAGTGGGATGAAAACCGAGGAAATTTCGTTACTTAATTCGGTAAGAAAATTACAGCCAGTAGAAATTGATAAATATTTAAATAGAAATTCTCCATTTTCTGGTATTTGGGAAAATGTCATACATGCTGAGGATGAGGGATTCCCTGTAGAGACTACAAGTTTAATTGATGAATATCTTTATCCTAAACTTGTAAAATTATTTTCTGAAAATGCCGAAGGAACTCCATTCCTTTTGTTACCTGCAGGAAAAACATTTACTACGTCTAATTTACAGAAAGTGACTATTGGGGTTGATGGAATGCTTCCAGCATTGCAGATTTCACCGGATAAAAAACAAGTAGAGATTTTACCAAAAGTAATTGTAAGGGAATGGGATATAGAGTTTAATGATAATGAATGGAGTCCATCTCTTGTAGCGTTATTTAATAATACATTATATAATTGGAATACAATTGAAGATTTTCAATCTATATCACCATTTCTTGTTGAGAAAAATCAAAAGGTATCTCAATCTGCTTGGCCTATATATCTAGAATCAAGTGTGCTTCCTTTTGCTAGAAAATATAAAGTAGATTTCGATAAATCATTGCTAAGTAATTTATTTGAAGGCAACCCCGAATTAAGATTGCTCTTAGAAGAAAAAAATGATTATTTGGTTTTTGTTCCTGTCTTCTTATATCAGGGGTATGATGTGAAACATGACGACAAAGACACTATTATTCTTGCAGATGGAGCAAAGATTAAAATGATTCGACGTAATATCGAAAAAGAGCAAGAGTTTCTTAAAAAACTCACTTC
>CANKGM010000026.1 GCA_947481355.1 Chitinophagaceae bacterium | reverse complement strand
TTTCATAGAGCAACGGGATTTGTTTTCAGGCAACAAAATAGAAAACATGAAATTATCCCAATTTAGATTTGACTTCCCGCTCAATCTCATCGCACAAACTCCAACAAAACGTAGAGAAGATGCAAGACTAATGGTCGTGCATAAAGATACTGGACTCATCGAAAATAAAACCTTCCGTGATGTATTAGACTATTTCGAAGAGAAGGATGTGTTTGTAGTAAACAACACAAAAGTATTTCCTGCAAGAATGTATGGTAGAAAAGAAAAAACAGGAGCAAAAATTGAAGTTTTCTTGCTTAGAGAACTAAACAAACAGAATAGGCTTTGGGATGTCATTGTTGATCCCGCAAGAAAGATTCGCGTAGGTAATAAATTATATTTTGGAGAAGCTGATGAGCTCATTGCAGAAGTAATCGACAACACTACCTCTCGTGGCAGAACAATCCGTTTTCTATTTGAAGGTTCTGATGAAGAATTCAAAGCCATCCTTCATACCCTTGGAGAAACTCCATTGCCAAAATACATCAAGCGCAAGCCAGATGAACTTGATAAAGAACGCTATCAAACTGTATTCGCAAAGCACGAAGGTGCTGTTGCAGCCCCTACCGCTGGACTTCATTTCTCTGTAGAATTAATCAAAAGACTTGAGATACAAGGTATCCGTTTTGCTGAAACAACCTTACATACTGGATTAGGTACATTCCGCACAATAGAAGTAGAAGACCTAAGCAAACACAAAATGGAAGCGGAGTATTATAAGGTAGATGAAAATGCCTGTAGAATTGTAAACAAAGCAAAATCTGAAGGACACAGAATCTGCTCAGTAGGAACAACAACCATGCGTGCATTAGAAAGCACATTCACAGCAGACAAAATGCTAAAACCTTCCGAAGGTTGGACTAACATTTTCATACATCCTCCTCATGAATTTTCCATCTGCGACTCATTGATAACTAACTTTCACTTACCTAAGACAAGTTTGTTAATAATGGCCTGTGCATTCGCAGGATATGAGTTGACTATGGAAGCTTACAAAAAGGCGATCAAAGACAAATACAGATTCTTTAGCTATGGCGATGCCATGCTAATTATTTGATCATATTGCTAGGTTTAATCTAGTCCGAAAATTCCTTTGTTCAGCAACTGAAGGGTTTTGTTTCTATGCTCTGTAGAAATAAGAATTGACACGTTATGTGCACTACCGCCATAACTGACCATATTGATATGAATAGAAGTCAACGAATCGAATAATTTAGTAAGTAAGCCATCCTGTTGAGTTAACTTATTGCCTACAACAGAGACGATAGTTTGATCACGAATGATTTCGAGTTCACCAAGTGGAGCAAGTTCTTTTGAAATCTCATCCAGATGAAGTACACTATCAATGGTAACTGATACGGCTACTTCAGATGTTGTAATCATATCAATGGATGTTTTGTATTTTTCAAACACCTCAAAAATCTTTCTCAAAAATCCATAAGCTAGCAACATCCTGCTACTCTTTATCTTAATCATCACAATACCATCTTTAGCAGCAACAGCTTTTACACCCATCGAGTCAGCCTCCTTTACAATAAGAGTCCCTTTTGCATCAGGCTCCATCGTATTCAAAAGCTTAACTGGAATATTAAATTGTTGTGCTGGCCAAATTGAAGCAGGGTGTAAAATTTTTGCACCGAAATAAGCAAGCTCTGCTGCTTCGTCGAAACTTAACTGTTCTATAGCACGTGTCGATTTTACTATACGTGGATCATTATTATGCATCCCATCAATATCGGTCCATATTTCACATACACTAGCATTGGCAGCAGCAGCAATTAAGGAGGCAGAATAATCACTCCCTCCACGTTTTAAATTATCAACCTCCCCTTTTGCATTTCTACAAATATATCCTTGAGTGATAAACAATGTTGTGCCACGATGAGCATCCAATGTTTTATTTAATTTTTCCCTAATAGCGAGTACCTGAGGCTCATCGTTTGAATCAATGGCCATGAAATCTAATGCTGGAAGAAAAACATGTTTCACCCCGATCTCTTCAAGATATAAACAAAATAATTTTGTACTCATCAGTTCCCCCTGTGCAAGGATATCCTTGTTGAGCGCATCATTGAATGATATCTTTAGTATAATATTTAAAAAATCAAAATGTTCGTGAATCACTTTCTTAGCTTTCTCTTGCATTTCCGTTTTAACCAATAAATCGGTAATAAAACGATCATAATGCAGAGATAGTTGATCTATCAATTCTTTAGCTTTCAATTTATTTCCCGTAGCCATTGCATCACCAATACCAACCAATGCATTTGTTGTGCCACTTAACGCACTCAACACTACTATTTTTTCTTCACCATCTTTTATGATCAAATCTTTCACTTGATGCATTCTCTCAGGCTTCCCAACTGAAGTCCCCCCAAATTTCATAATTTTCATACGCCAATATTTTTACGAGGTGTAAAGTTAAAGTTTGATCTTGAATTTTTCAGCTGTTTGCATAATATCATTCCAAACAACTTCCAATAATGGAATCCCATTTTGCATTCTAAATGCATGTGTTTCCGTTTCTGGCTCTCCTGGAATTATAACAGGCTGATCTTCTGTAATTGGTTCAGCGGACTTAAATCGTCGAATCCACAAATCCATATCACGTTTAAAATCTTCTGCACTCCTAAATGCATCAATGCGCATAGCACCAAGGAAATGCCCCAAACCAAGACCTGGCTGATTTTCAGGCATTGGCACATAAGAAGGGAAAGGAGGTACCCATGGTCCAAAATTCGCACCACTGAGCACACCAGAAAAAATATCAACTATAGAGCCTAACGCATATCCTTTATGACTACCGTGCTCCCGGTCACCTCCAAGGGGCAATAATGCACCGCCATTTTTTAAAGCATGCGCATCTAAGGTTGAATCTCCATGACTATCCTGAATCCAACCCGATGGTGCTGGAGTACCTTTTCGTTGCAATATCTCAAGCTTACCATTTGCTGCAGTTGTTGTAGCCATATCTGCCACAAATGGAGACTCATTACCTGCTGGTATGGCAACACAAATTGGATTGGTTCCAAGCATCCGTTCTTTAGAGAAGGTTGGAGCAACTAAGGCACTAGCATTAGTCATCACTATTCCAATCATATCCTTTTTCAATGCCATCATTGCATGGCTTGCTGCAATACCGAAATGATTACTATGCCTTACACTTACCCATCCCGTCCCAACTTGCTCAGCCTTCTGGATTGCAACCTCCATAGCAAATGGGGCAACCACTAATCCAAGTCCGCTATCTCCGTCTACTACAGCCGTTGAAGGAGTTTCATGCACTACACGAATGTTTGGTCTTGCATTGATTCGCTTAGCCTCCCAAAGTCGAACATAGCCAGACAACCTAGCTACACCATGGGAATCAATACCCCTTAAATCAGCAGAAATCAACGAATGGGAAGCAATACGAGCATGTTCAATTGAACAATCCATGCCAAGAAATACCTGCTCAATTATCTCAAATAGTTTTGCCTGATCTACGTTTATTATCATGGGACAAAAATAAACTGAAATCATTGATTTTTACATGCCTGCCAAAAATGACCCAACTAGAGGATTTTACTGACAAAGACGTGGAAAACTCTCCTAATCAGAATGACATTTCATCTTTGGTTTAGCTTTACTTTGATGGAAATTGCACCATTAAAATAAATTATATGTTGAAACTTCAAGTAATTGGACATCTAGGCAAAGATTGTGTAACCAATGTAGTGAATGGTAAAAATGTGATCAACTTCAGTGTGGCCCATTCGGAGAAATACAAAGATGCTTCAGGTGTTCAAAAAGAAAAGACAATTTGGGTTGAATGTGCTTATTGGACAGAACGTACAGCTATCGCACCTTACTTAAAAAAAGGACAATTAGTCTATGCTGAAGGAACTCCAGACATGCGATCGTATACAAAAAATGATGGCACTACAGGAACTTCACTTACTCTTCGTATTCTAAGTGTACAACTCTTAGGAGGCTCTAGTCGAAATGAAGATGGTGGCAATGAAAGCAATGTTAGTTCAGAAAACTTAGGAGCCATTTCAGGAAGCACAGCAGAAGACTTACCTTTTTAACAAAAAGGGGTTAACCCAGTAAGATTAAGAGATGATGGACCGAATAATTTCTTTTAGGTCCATCATTTTTCGTTTATAATCAATTCGATTAGATAAGATAGGATTTATTGAAAGCAATGCATCATGACTTTGGTTAATCATTTCTGTAACCACTTGAAGTCCAGCATCATTAAGACCTGCATCAATGAGGACATTTTCTTCGTTTTTCTTTAGGTCATCCTTAATATCTGCTAAATCATCTTGAATAAGGAAGTATGTCATTAATGCATACCATGCTCGAATAGCTTTAGCCTCATCAAAATTGTCAGACGGAATACTCGTAATCGAAAGCAGATAACTATCAGCTCTATTTAAAGAAGGAAAACGTGTACCTAATAACGAATTGCCTTGCTTTCTCAACACGGGCTGCGACAGGTATTGGGTAATCTCAGAAAACAAAATTGGCCTAGTTACCATAGAGCTGGCACAATAGATACTCTGAGAAACATGAGTGGCCCAATCTATTTCATTGTGTTCTAGTAATGCAGCAGAATGAAGAATGGATTCATTTAACGCTAAAAAAACTTCACTAAGAATGAATTCCTTTTCTGCTCCACAACGAAGTAGAATATCTGAATAGATAGGCATAAAAAAATATCCCGGAGCAGGAGGTATATAAATTGAACGATTTTTCCAATACAAATTTTCCTTTGGAATAGCTCTGTTTACATAGGCTTCTGCAATATCGAGGTCTACACCATATGCAAGTTTAAGGTCATCCTTTGTAAAAAACATACATTCGATTTTACTTGAAATGCGATTTGGTATTTGAATAAACCCTCTCTTTTTTTCTAACCGATCTATCATGGCTAGAATCAACAACAATCTTAAAAAGTGTGGGATGATCCGTATAGAAGGAATAACTTTTTGAAAAAATACTAGGGTCTGTATTATGCAGCTGCAAGACTTTACTTATTTCACTTTTATATACAGAATCTTTATTCAATGTAGAGTCCTTTAAAAGGTATGATTCCGTATATGATTCAGCGACGGCTATATCCAATAAAATATCAGCCATCGGATTTATTTTTATAATCTCTCTAGGGATACTTTGATCTCCTAAAGAACAAGCAAATAGTATCATGGCCAAGAATATTGAAAATAGGGCAGGTCTCATTTCAATTCTTGTTTATACTTGGAGGCATTAGTAATATCTAGTTTTGTGCAAAGTTCTTGCGCTCTAGCTTTTTCCTGAAAATTTCCTTTTTTAAAAAGCCTGATAATCTCATCGGTCTTCCCCTGAAAGAAAAATGGCATTATCATTAGATTTGGAGTTTCTGAATTCAAAGTATTCAACATTGAAAATGAGTTTAAGATTTGCTCACGAGCTTGGCTTTCATTTTCAACCATTTTGTCCATACCCTGACGATAATATGTATAAATAGCATCATGCGCAAGCGCATAACGACTATTTTGTAAATTCTCAGAAATCCAATACCGATTACGTTGCCCGTCAAATGGTTTCCATCCAGATATGGAACGACCATCCGGAGCTCCGCTCACAATGGCATTGGCCTTTTGAAAGAAAGGATCTCCTCCACGCGGAGAGAATGAATCATAATCCAATCCGAGTATAATATTAACATAATATGCAAAAACAGCAGCAAGGTTAGCCGATAATGGTTCGGCTCCGGATATTCGACTTTCATTAAATTCAATTGGCTGAAATTCTACATACCGAAATGAAATTTCATTATCAATATAGTTAACCAATGGAGATAAATAATTGGTATTATAAATAGGTCTTCCAGCTTGAATAGTAAGTGAACCCTTGTATACGTTAGGCTCAACGATAGATTGTAGATTTAACAAGAAACTACATTCAATACGTTCATTCATATCAAACACATCTCCAGTCCATTTGCGCTTATTGATAAAATTGATGAGGGAAGATTGTAGCGTCTGAAATACCTTTTTGTCCACTGTACTTCCAATCTGATTGTATAAAACAGTGATTTTCGCATTTACTTCTTGTGAAAATCCAACCTGAACCTCAACAATTGAAGCGAAAAGAAACAAGAGTGAGAAGAGAAGCGATCTATTAAATCTCATATGAAGTCAACATTTTTAGCATCGAAATCCTTTATTAAATGCAATTGTAATTTACTCAATTTGATTGACCTAGATAAAATAGATATAAGACAAATGGCTATTCTTTATGAAATAAAAAAAGCGGAGGTATAGAACCTTCCGCTTTTTAAAAAAAGTAGAATCTATTTAACGGAATAAATCTTCATCATTTTTACGGAAATAAATTTTATCCTCCATAAACTCTTGAGTAGCCAAAAGTGCGGGGTTCGGCATTTTCTCATAGGCCTTTGAAATTTCAATCTGCTCTTTATTTTCATGAATTTCTTCAAGGCTGTCTGTATGACTTGCAAACTCTTCCAATTTATTATGAAGTTCTTCCTTTATTGAAATATTTATCTGGCTCGCACGTTTTGCGATAATAGAGATTGACTCGTAGAGATTACCCGTCTTTTGCTTGATGGCACTAAGATCTTTGGTCTCTGCTACATTGGGAACATTATTTCCTACCTGTCTGCGTAGTCTGCTCATGATTAAGTGATTTTAAATTATTCTTGCTCAAAGTTAAGTAACGTTCTGCTTCTTTCATCAATTTACTTTCCGGAAACCGATCCTGAAAATCTTCCGCCTCTACGATAACTTTTTGATAACGCTCAGCTTGCTTTTCCGGCACACTCATAGAGGCATATTTGTAATATGCCCTCACAGCCATCAATTTATATTCATCTCCCTTTTTGGAGTCAGGGTAATTATTAAGCAAGGTGGTATAGGTAAGTGCCGCTGCCCTGAATTGGCTTACGTTGTAATATAATTGGGCTGACAAGGCCTCTTTAGCTTCAAGCTTTGCCTGACATTTCAAGACAAGGGCTTCGGCCTCTTTTAGCCTTGTCGATTCAGGATGTGTATTGATGAAAATCTGAAGCATCCCAACAGCTTTTATAGTATTACTCTGCTCAAGCTCGGCTTTGGGTGACTGTTTATAGAAACAAAAGGCCTGCATATATTCAACTTCCTCAGCACGTGCATTATTAGAAAATACTTCTAAATATCCCTTAAAAAGACTTTCAGCCGTGATGTAATCCCTTAGATAATATTGAGCGTATGCATAACGGTAATAAAGTTCATCAAACTGAGGAGTACCTTTAAATACTGGAAATAGCTCCTCGTATAATATTTGAGATTTCCTATAATCTTTCCCTTCATAATAGGTGTTTGCCATCTTCAACTTATACTCAAAGTCCTTGCTCTTCAACACTTTGCTGAACTTCGAGCATGATGAGAATATCACCAAAGAGGAAAGAAAAATTAGACTGTATCTTAACATAAGGGGTGCAAAAATAAGGCTTTTTTATACAATTATCTAAGGTATGTATTAGGGTTTAGAGAGAGGGTTAAACAAGTCATAAAAAAACCCTCCAATGGAGGGTTTTTGAAAAATATATTTAAAGCTTATTTTTTTCTAAGATTTGGATGCGGTGCAGGGACAGAATTTGGCCCTTCAATTGCTTCTCCTGTTGCACTTAAGTCTACTGTATTTAAATCACCAGAAGATTGGCCATACCTAAAGACTAAACGATCAGAACTAATTCCTTGTTTTTGGAATAGGAAGCTGATTACTGTGTTAACACGATCCCAACTAAGTTGCTGACTTGCTTTGGAAGCCTCTGCATAACCGGTGATGATTAATTTGCAACCAGGGTTGTTCTTTAATCTATCTGCAGTAGAAACTAGTAAAGCTTCAGCATCTTTGCTAAGACTTGCAGAGCCCTTTGCAAAGCTAATGCTTGGAACATTGCTTAGTGTACAAGTAGGAATTGCTGCAATTAATTTACAACAGGCTGGATCAGGGCATTTCCCTATACCATCAGCATCAACGGGCTGACACTCAGTAGGGGTAATAAGTTGCTTGTCTTTGTAATCTGGAACACCATCTCCATCTGTATCTTGGCTAACCCCATGAGAGTCAACTGGAGCTCCAGCTGGAGTATTAGGTTCCATATCAAATTGGTCAGTTACTCCATCACCATCATTGTCATCCAAAACAACTTTTGGCAACTTCATTCTTTTAGGTGAATTAAGTTCTCCATAAGAGAATTCAAGTGGATTCTTCCAATATAATGGTTCAACAGATTTATGCTTCTTTTGAGCAAAGGTATCTTGAGCCGTCAAAAGGAACAGACCCACAAACAACAAGGAAAATATTTTATTGAGCTTCATATAAGATGTGTTTACTGGGAAGTTTTATTAAAAAATGTTAATGTTCAATCCAACTGAAAGGAAGTTATAGGTATCCCAATGCCCTGTCAACATAGCATCTCCTAATGGAGCGGCTGACCAACGTTGTCCATCAAGTAAGTCATCTTTTACAAAAGAAATTCTATCCTCAATAGCAACATTTACTTTCTTAGACAATTTGAAAGCTGCACCAAAACCTACTGTAGTTGAAATGCGCGAAGTCATTCCAAAAAGTTTAGAATCACTTAAACCATTTGTTTCAGCTGGGGTTTCATACTTGCCATCCAATAGAGCTTTAATATCTTTACGAGTTTGTCTTCTTTCTGCATAATTACCGCCACTAATTGAGTTGAAGTTGTATTTCTGTCCGCTTGCATTCAAAGCATCCACTTTTGCATCATAGAAAAGTAACCCTACACCCAATATGGAGTATAATCCAAGTTTAGGCTCTGCTCTATGAAAACGAATGTTTGAAAAGTTAAGTAGAACTTGACCACTCAAATCATTAATAACTGTTTTGTAGTTGTAAAAAACCTTGTCAGTGGCAGGTGCTAAACCTACTAAATTTCCAACATATGTCCTTTGATGTCCTTGGTAGCCATTTTGACTCCAAGCTGAATTTTTCATGTAGTTGTAATTGCCCTTCCAATCAAATCCAGTGGCGGTACCATGATAAAACTCTCCTCTTATTGAAAGTAAATAACCCAATGATTTTCTAAGATGTATGCCAAATCCAGCATTAGGAAAAGTTGATGGTATATCTCCAGAAATACTTGGGGAACCTATTTTAAGGCCTAATTCCCACTGACTCCTTGGTTTTGCAGGAAAATTATATTGATTATTCAAGAATTCACTGTGCTGTGCCATTCTTGAAGCTGGGATCAATGAAGAATCTTTCCAGTCCGTACCACCCTTGGCAGACATCTGTGCCTGAGTGGTTAGAAATAGAGCAGAAAGCCCTAGAATCATCGAAAAAATTTTACTTGCCATAATTGTAAATATTTAATTAAAAATACGCAACATAATACGTGCGTAAGTTTCACAAAACTATGCTTAATGTTTTAAAAATCAAACAAATAATAGATTTTTTTACCCAATAAACAACAATTTTTAGGTAAACTAGAGTATGCGAATGATTAAACACAACCGAATTCAAAATTCCTTTACCCAAAAGGGAAAGATTCAACGATTCTGAGTGTCAAATTATACTTAAGTTCGCAGACAACTCATGACGGCAAACACTCAAATTATAAATCAGGAGATCAAGCAGTTTGAAAAACTATTCAAAGATGCTGTAAAGAGTGACGTGCCATTATTGGATAGAATACTCAAGTACATCGTTAAAACCAAGGGAAAACAGCTTAGGCCAATGTTTGTCTTACTTTCTGCTAAGCTCTGCGGACAAATAACAGACGTTTCATATAGGGCCGCTTCACTGGTTGAATTACTGCATACAGCAACCTTAGTTCACGACGATGTAGTAGATGAAGCATCCCACAGACGAGGCGTTTTTTCTGTCTATGCCCTTTGGAAAAACAAAGCTTCAGTTCTAGTAGGAGACTACCTTCTAGCAAAGGGGTTGTTGCTGTCTTTAGAAAATAAAGATTTTAAAATACTCGAAATACTGGCAGACGCTGTTAAAAAAATGAGTGAAGGTGAGTTGCTCCAATTGGAAAAGTCAAGGCTTCTCAATATAAAAGAAGAAGACTATTTCAAAATTATTCGCAACAAAACAGCATCTCTACTAGCCTCTGCTTGTTCTGCAGGTGCATATTCTGCATCAGGAGATTTAGATATCACAGAAAAATTAAGGCTATTTGGAGAATATACTGGTATTGCATTCCAAATCAAAGATGACTTATTTGATTATGGCACAGACGACATAGGAAAACCTACAGGTAATGATATCAAAGAAAAAAAATTGACCCTGCCCTTGATTTATACCCTACAACAAGTTTCTAGAAATCATCGAAGCGAACTAATTTATGTCTTAAAAAATAAGAATAAAAAAAGGAAAGACATAGACTTTGTAATTGAGCAAGTCAAGTTAAACGGTGGCATTCAATATGCTGAAATGATGATGGAGTCCTATAAAAAAAAGGCTATCGATTTACTCCTAGAATTCCCCAATTCTGAAGTAAGAACCACACTCATTGAAATGGTAAAGTTTACTACTGAAAGAAAAAAATAACATGCCTATCAAAGAGAAAAAATGGAATTTCATATCTCAGCAGGAGACACCTGCAATTGCCCTTCAAGAGGCTTTAAAAATAAATAGAACACTTTGCAGCATTCTAACTCAACGAGCCATCCTCTCGTTTGAAGAAGCGAAATCTTACTTCAGGCCTTCCCTCGAAAACATGCATTCTCCATGGCTTATGAAGGATATGGAGATTGCTGTATCACGAATCCTAAGAGCCATTGAAGAGAATGAAAAAATCCTAATTTATGGCGACTATGACGTGGATGGAACAACATCCGTTGCAATAGTATTTGACTTTCTGTGTAAAATATACGACAGCAAGAATCTTGAATATTATATCCCCAATCGATACAAAGAAGGGTACGGTTTATCTAAAGCAGGAGTAGACTACGCTGTAGAAAATGCATTCACACTTTTAATTACTCTTGATTGCGGAATAAAATCAAATGAGTTGATTCAAGAAGCAAAAAGCAGAGGAGTTGAAACGATTATATGCGATCATCATATTCCAGGAAAAACACTACCTCCTGCAGTAGCTATTTTAAATGCTAAACAAACTGATTGCCCCTATCCCTATAAAGAATTATGTGGATGTGGTGTAGGATTTAAACTCATTCATGCCCTCTCAACTAAGCTTAATATACCTGATACTACTTATCTACCATATTTGGAATTAGTTGCAACAGCTATTGCTGCCGACATTGTTCCTATGACTGGCGAAAACAGACTTCTGACCTTTCATGGATTAAAACAAGTGAATTCAAATCCTTCTATTGGAATAAAAGCACTTATAGAATTGAGTGGCTTGACAGGCAATGTAAATATCACCAACCTCGGCTATATGATTGGACCGCGCATTAATGCCGCAGGAAGAATGGACGATGCAAAAAAAGCAGTTTCATTGTTTATTGAAACAGATAAAACTAAAGCATTACATATTGCATCCCTCTTGCAGTCTGATAATAAATCACGTAAAGAAACTGACACCCTTATCACAGAAGAGGCTATCAGGATGATCGAAGAAAACCCCGAGGAGGAGTCAAAAAAAACCACCGTACTATACTCCCCAACTTGGCACAAAGGAGTAATCGGAATTGTAGCAAGCAGACTGCTTGATAGATTCTACAAGCCTACAATCGTTTTCACAAAAAGTGGCGATGTGATTGCAGGCAGTGCAAGAAGTATTCCTGGTTTCAACATTCATGAAGGTCTCGAAGAGTGTAAAGATCTTTTGATTGGATTTGGCGGCCACTACTTTGCTGCAGGTATGACTATGGCCCCTGAAAACATTGAGCAGTTTAAAAAGAAATTTGATGAGGCCGTATCTTCAAAGCTTACCCCCGACGACTTTATTCCTGTAATTAATATAGATGCAGAAGTAACACTCGGAGAACTTACACCTAGCTTTTTTAGCATACAAGAACAGATGGAACCATTTGGACCTGAAAACTTAAAACCTGTTTTTTGTGTTCGAAATGTAAACAACATCGGTTGTAAAATTGTAAAAGAAAATCATGTTCGGTTTGTTGTTGAACAAGATGGAATAATCTTCAATGGCATCGGATTTAACCTTGCAGAAAAATACCTTGCAATCCCTAAAGAAGATACACTTGATTTGGTTTTTACATTAGACGAAAACACATTCAATCAACAAACCTCCCTCCAGCTAAAAGTAACTGACCTTGCATCAAGCTACGCAAAAAAATAAGGCCCTTGCAATATACATGAACCTTATTATAAAATCGAATACGTTACTTTTACTCTGCTTTTGAACCGGAATTCAATAATTCTACACTACGTTGTATAAATTCGGTAAGGTGACTCCCTTTCAGCATCCCTTGAGAAAGCAACGCAAGATCAGCAAGGTTTCGTATTTGCTTCTGCTTGGATTCAGCATCTTTACTTTTCAAAATAGCATCATAAATTGGATGATTCCCATTTACCGTAAGCAAGACCTCATCTGGCATGCTTGCATAAAAGCTGCCCATCGGCCCACTCGACGCAGCCATATCCTTCATCCTTCTCATGAACTCTGGCCTTGTTGCTACCACGGGCTGTGCATCAGCACTTAGCCCCTTTATCTCCACAGTTAATGTCAACTCTGGTATTTTGAATTCAAAAAGACTCTTCAGGGTTTCTTCTTCTTTTGTAGAAAGCACAGACTTGTTGTCCTCTTGCTTATCGATTAAATTATCTGCAATATCAGAGTCAACTCGAGTAAATTGAACATTCTCCCATTTCGTTTCAATCTGACTAATAAAAGAGGCATCAACTAGAGTATCCATTTTCACAACTTTATACCCTTTTGCTTCTGCTCCTTTAACAAATGCATCTTGTTGAATTGGATCGGTTGTGTACAATACAACTAGTTTTCCGTCTTTGTTTTTTTGAAGAGCCTCTGTAGCCAGCTTGTATTCATCAACTGTATAAAAGGATTGTGAAGATGCGTCTTGCATTAGATGAAACTTATCGGCTTTCTCTCTAAATTTCTCATCTGTAATCATGCCATATTTTACAAACAGCCCAAGACTATCCCATTTTTCTTCAAACTCCTTTCTGTCATTTTTGAAAATTTCATCCAATTTATCAGCCACTTTTTTAGTGATATGGCTATTAATCTTTTTTACATTAGGGTCACCTTGTAAGTAGCTTCTGCTAACATTTAATGGAATATCAGGCGAATCAATAACTCCCTGTAATAACATTAAAAATTCAGGAACAATATCTTTTACCTCATCGGTAACAAAAACTTGATTGCTATATAATTGAATTTTATCTTTTTGAATTTCATACGATTGCTTGATCTTTGGAAAGTATAAAATACCGGTCAGAGTAAATGGATAATCCACATTAAGATGAATCCAAAATAGTGGTGTCTCATTATAAGGATATAATAATTTGTAAAAATCCTCATAATCCTTTGTCGTCAATTCTGCTGGCTTCTTTACCCATGCTGGGGATGTTGTATTAATCTGTTTGTCTTCAAAAAAGATAGGAACAGGTAAAAATTTGCAAAATTTCTCTAAGATGCTTTTTATACGAAATGCATCTAAAAACTCTTCACTTTCAGTATTGACATGAAGCGTAATGGACGTACCTCGCTCACCTTTTTCCTTGGGCTGCAGACTATATTCAGGACTTCCGTCACACTCCCAGATTACGGCTTCACTTCCTTCTTTATAGGACAAGGTGTGCAAGTCAACTTTTTCACTCACCATAAATCCACTGTAAAAACCTAGTCCAAAATGCCCTATAATATTGGCTTCGTTTTGACCTTTATATTTTTGCAAAAACTCCTCTGCACTTGAAAAAGCGACTTGGTTAATGTATTTATCGACTTCTTCTGCAGTCATACCGATCCCTTTGTCCGCAATAGTTAGGGTTTTCGCCTCTTTATCCAAGATGATATCAATACGCAATTCACCTAACTCACCTGTTGCCTCTCCGGTGGAGGCATATGTTTTCAATTTTTGGGTAGCATCTACGGCATTAGCAATCAACTCCCTCAGAAAGATATCATGTTCACTGTATAAAAATTTCTTAATAATGGGGAATATGTTCTCCGTTTGAACACGAATTTGACCTTTTTGCATAAGAATAATTTTCTATGGGAGGTCAAAATGAATGCCATAAGTGATGTGCTGACAGGATGACACAGCCAAAAAGAAAGAATTTCATC
>CANKGM010000025.1 GCA_947481355.1 Chitinophagaceae bacterium | reverse complement strand
CCATCACCCCAATAGCTACCAATTGTATATATAGAAATGATTTCCACCAATATGATTTCTGTGGTCTAAAATCGTGGTGTAAAATCATATACAAACAAACAAAGAGTATTCCTCCATGAGCAACATAGAACGCGTAGTAGTGATAGCCATACACTCCAAAAAGAAACACTGGACTCATTAATGCCGTAATCGCTCCCATTAGTCCCCAGTAATAAAAAAACTGAGCTAATTTTTTATAATACTTGATGGATAGAACAATCGCAATAATACTTGCTATAGAACAAAGATGAAATGGCAAGTAATCTTTAGCTAACCAAGTTCCCTCTTGGTAACCATTTAAGCTTTCGATAATTAGATTAAGAAATAAAAGTATTCCAATTGTAACTGGATATATTTTTCTTTGTGCAGGTTTATAAAAAAAAGGAATAAAAGCAAGAATGACTGTTATAGCAAGAACAGAAAGATTGGATGTCCACCAAATATGACTTAGTGGTTCAAAAATCACAATCTTTTCGTTTTGCATCGAGAGTATATTTTATGTTACTGTTAATTGTTCTCTATGCATAGTAACGAAATTTAATCATTATATGTTGTGCAAAAATAAATACATGACAATCATTGCAGTTGCGATTTTTGAAAGTTAACTTTACACATTATATCCAACACTCATACTTTAATCTAAGCTTGAGTTTCCGATTGACTTGCTGTTAATTATTTTTTGTGTGAATGAATTCATTTCTAAAAAAATGAATTGAAGAATATGTGTTAGTGGTAAAAACTGAATTGTGGAAAAAGAAGAATGAATAAAAATGAATAAATTTAACAGCACTTTTTATTTGGATGATAGACTGGAACAGTCTCATCTTGAGTTTTTTAAAAATATGGGCTTTATTGTATTTAGAAATTTCTTATCACCTCAAAAGGTAGAATCTATACTTCAAGAAGTTTCTACCATAGAAACACAATTACTTAAAGAAGGTGTTCAAAAAATAAATGGCATTCCACTCAAATTTGGTAAAAATCCAGATGGTGAATTAAGTATTCAGCGCATCTGTTTCGCATCATTATATAGCAATTTATTGAAGGATGTTATTGGTGATAGCCGTTTAATGCATTTAAAAGATTTCCTTCGTCCATTCGATGCCAGAATAAACGAAAATGAAAAAGATGGCTTAGTTATTAATAACTATGTCCGTACTAAGGGAAGTTCATTTTCTAAAATGGGCTGGCATACTGATTGCCCTAGGGATATTTTTCTAGGACAGAGAATTATGCCGATGCTTAATATTGGGATTCACCTTGATGATTGTCCTGCTGAGAATGGAGGGCTGCGTGTATTGCCGGGCACCCATAAACAAGGCGTATTTAAAATGTTATTTGGGAAAAAGTATTTTATTGATAATGAGGATGATCATCGAGAGGTAGGTTTTGACATCAATAAAGGAGATCTTTCCGTACATTGCGGCAGGCTTTGGCATCGTGTAAAGGAATCGCCTTTATATGGTTTAGAAAGTAGGAGAAGGGTGATGTATATTCCAATGATTACGGGTAAAGTATCACCTAAAAATGAATTAAGTAAAACGCCATTCTACCATAGAATAAGTTCAAAAATTAAGATTTGATAAATGAAGGTTTCCAGTATTATTGTTTTTTTGTCATTCTCTTTTTTAACAGCATTCTCCCAATCTAAATATAAAATAAGTGGCTATGTACGTGACTCTGCCACCAGGGAAACATTAATCGGAGCCACATTGCAGGTTATTGAAACCGGTCGTTCACTGAGCACAAATCAGTATGGTTTCTTTTCGATTACTGTTATCGAAGGAGACTATAACCTAAATGCCTTCTCCATTGGATATATTCCTTCATCCCAAAAGATTCAGGTACATCAAGATGTTGTAATCGATGTTCTTCTATCATCCAAACAGCTTATGTCATCGGAAATTATCATTTCTGCTACAAAGAAAGATGCGAATGTGAAGAATGCGCAAATGGGACAAATTGAGCTGTCGATGAATAAAATAAAAGCATTGCCAGTTTTATTCGGAGAAGTTGATCCGCTAAAAACATTGCAATTATTTCCAGGTATCACCAACTCTGGAGAAGGGAATAGCGGTATATATGTAAGAGGTGGCGGACCAGATCAAAATCTGTTGCTACTGGATGACGCAGTTGTGTATAACTCAGGTCATCTTTTTGGTTTCTTTTCCATTTTTAATGGAGACGCTATTAAAAATATTTCTATCATAAAAGGAGGCATGCCAGCTCAATATGGAGGGCGTTTATCCTCTGTATTAGATGTTGCAATGAAAGATGGCAACATGAAAAAATTTCAAGTGGATGCAGGCATTGGATCAATTGCAACACGTTTATCTGTTCAAGGACCTATTAAGAAGGATAAATCATCATTCATCATTTCAACCAGAAGAACATACATTGATGCATTAGCGAAGCCTTTTATTAAAAAAGGAAGTCAGTTTTCTGGTTCAGGGTATTATTTCTATGACTTAAATGCAAAGTTTAATTATAGATTTTCTTCTAAAGATCGCTTGTACATAAGCGGATACTTTGGTAGGGATGTATTTGATTTTGTAAATAATAAAAGGCAATTTGATGTAAATATCAATTGGGGAAATTCTACCGTAACCATGAGATGGAATCACGTGTTCCGTAAAAATCTATTTGTAAACACTACCTTATTGTACAATGATTATAATTTTGTATTTGGTGCCCGTCAAAAGTATTTTGATCTGACCATGAATAGTGGAATAACTGACTTTACATACAAATCGGATTTTGACCTCTATGCATCTGATGCACATAAATTGAAATTCGGTCTACAATTAACTAGGCACATATTTAGTCCTTCATTTTTTTCTGGGAAGCAGGATACGGTTGTGTTGCAGAATAATTTAGTACAAAAAAAATATTCGAATGACTTGTCAACATACATCCAAGACGATTGGGAATTAAGCAGCAAAGTCAAAATTAATTATGGCGCACGTTGGAGTGGCTTTCAGCAAATAGGCCCATTTAACAAATACACTTCTGATCAATTTGATAATCATTTGGATAGTGTGTTTTATCCCTCTAACCGCACCGTTAAATTTTATAATGGCATTGAACCAAGAGGAACTATACGATATTCTTTGAATAACACTACTTCTTTAAAAGGTTCGGTCACAAAAAATTTCCAATATATTCACTTGGTTAGTAATGCCGGCACAACCCTTCCGACTGACATATGGGTCCCCAGTACATTGCGGGTAAAACCACAAGTTTCATGGCAGTACGCTTCTGGTATTTTTAAGAATTTCAAAAACAATACATACGAGACGTCAATAGAATTGTATTATAAATCAATGCAAAATCAGATTGAATACAAAGAAGGATTCACCCCATCTTCCAGAGATACAGAACAGGATTTTGTTTTTGGCAAGGGGTGGAGCTACGGGGCTGAGTTTTTTGTAAACAAAGCAAAGGGAAGATTTACCGGTTGGATTGGTTATACACTCGCTTGGACATGGAGAAAGTTTCCTGAAATAAATAATGGAAAAGCATATCCAGCAAAATATGACAGAAGACATGATCTTTCATTAGTGGGTATGTATGATTTAACACCAAAATGGAAGTTGTCTGCAGTGTTCGTTTATGCCACTGGAAACGCAACAACTTTACCAGAAAAATTCTTTATTGTTGAAGGGGTGCTTACTCAACAATATAGCAGTATTAATAAATACAGACTTTCTGCATATCATCGGTTAGACCTCTCTGCTACATACACGCCTTCTAGAAATCAAACCCGAAAACTAAATGCAAGTTGGGTGTTTAGTGTCTACAATGCTTACAATAGAAAGAATCCATATTTTTATTACTTCGATCAAACGGGGAGTGCCTATGCGGGTACATTAGAAGTTCAAGCGAAGCAAGTTTCCTTATTCCCCGTTATTCCTTCTGTTACGTATAACATGAAGTTTTAAAATTTAGTTTTGTATTGCTTGTTATCCCTATGGATACAGTAATGCCATCTATCGTTTCACCCTAAATCTAACTGCTCCACTTGTTTGCTCAGTAGACGTAATATTTACCTCATATCGATTAGTTGAGGTTGTTACAATCATAAGTGCAGTATTGGGCGGAATAGTACCCATGTTTTCAGCATACATGATTAAATCATATACATCTTCATCATTGTCTATTTTAATATCTAATGTTATGGGGGATGTTGTTAGTTTTTTGGCCGGTACTAATAATTTATCATTTAAAAAGATAGTCACAGTATCTCCATCTACTTGTCCGTTATCATAAATCTCCACACGAAAAGATGGCCCTGAAACATCTATTGTTTTTATAAATTGATGTGTTCTCTCTGTAAGTTTTTCCCTTTCACGATTCGATATTTTTTTGCTCATACTAATCTCATCTTGGACATCTGGTTTTGATTCTATGTTAAATTGATTAACCTTATTTTTTTCTTCAGATGGATCTGTGCTTTTTTGTATCGATGCATCAGTAGTTGGAACCTTAATCGGAGTTCTTTTTAAATTACTCGTATTCTGGCTTGGTAAATTGTCTTTTTTTGCTATTGGGTTTGACTTGTTGGGTTGATCTCCTTTTTTAGAACTGACTGTTGAATTTTTTTCTATGGGTATTTTTGAAATAAGCTTTCGCTCCAATTCTGTTTCACCTTTACCACAATCACTTCCAGTAACCCAAGGTTTCCATTTGCCCAATAGAAATTCTTTGTCTTTTTGTTTGAAATAGGTCAGTTTGTGGGTTTGTAAGCAATTTTTAAAATCAGGAGGTGTATTGGTTTTTATTGTCTCCATTTCACTGATAATCAATGATTTACTTCCTTTGTCATACTTTCCCTCAAGTCGGCAAATTACATAATATCGTTTACCAGCAATGGAAAAATAAGTATATGAATGTCCTGACAAGCTACTGCCTGAACTTTCAATCTCCATAATATAATCGGTCTTACCCTCATTGCCGTCATCGGCAGACGTGAATGATCCTATCCACTGTCCTTTCATCACTTGTGCATTCACTTTAACCATTGATGTTAAAAGCAGAACCAGTAAGGATAATAGCGTTATGGGTTGCCCAATTCTGTTTATCAATTTAAACATATAATTGATCATCGGTTTAAACAAAAACTCAGTGGTTTGTCTAAGCTTCACTTCAATTATTCTATATGAAAAGGGCTTTATGGGCATAATGTTTTTACTGCCTTGCAAATTATTATGAAATAGGGTGGACCTTACCCAATACTTCGTTAAATTTGCAATTGGAAGGTTAGGACATAAATTTGGATTCCATAACATTATGACAGTAAATATTCAATTTCCGGATGGTGCAGTAAGAAGTTTTGAAAAAGGAATTACACCGATGCAGATTGCAAAAGGTATTTCTGAAGGCCTGGCAAAAAAGGTTATCGCTTCTTCAATTAATGGTAACGTTCAAGATGCCTCAACACCCATACAAGCCGATGCATCGCTTAAGTTACTTACTTGGGATGATTCAGATGCACGTTCAACATTTTGGCATTCCTCAGCTCACCTTTTAGCTGAAGCTGTCGAAGCCACGTTTCCAGGTGTTAAATTTTGGGTTGGACCTGCAGTTGATAGAGGATTTTATTATGATATGGATCTTGGAGGGAAAACCATTTCTGAAGACGATTTAGTCATCTTGGAAAAAAAGATGGATGAATTGGCAAAAAAGAATAACATCTTCATTCGCAAAGAAATTTCTAAAGCTGATGCCGTTGCCTATTTTACAGAGAAAGGCGATGAATATAAATTAGATCTTCTACAAGGGCTAAAAGATGGTGAAATAACCTTTTACACTCAAGGCGATTTTACTGACTTATGCCGTGGTCCACATATTCCAAATACCGGATTGATTCGTGCCATCAAACTCACTTCTATTGCAGGTGCGTATTGGAAAGGCGATGAAAAAAATAAACAACTTACTCGTATTTATGGTGTTAGTTTCCCCAGCCAAAAAGAGTTAGACGAGTATCTTCAGATGCTTGAAGAAGCTAAAAAAAGAGACCATCGAAAACTGGGTAAGGAATTAGGGATATTCACCTTTGACGATGACGTAGGACCTGGGTTGCCTTTGTGGATGCCCAATGGAACAATTGTAATTGAGGAATTAGAAAATCTAGCCAAGCAAACTGAACAAGCAGCAGGGTATAAGCGTGTTGTTACTCCTCATATTGCAAAAGAAAGCATGTATATAACAAGCGGTCATTTGCCCTATTATCAAGACAGTATGTATCCTCCTATGGAACTTGATGGAGTTAAATACTACCTAAAGGCGATGAACTGCCCGCATCACCATAAGATATTTTCGGCTGAGAGCAGAAGTTATAAAGAGCTTCCACTTAGGCTAGCTGAATATGGTACTTGTTATCGATATGAGCAAAGTGGTGAGCTATTTGGTCTAATGCGGGTAAGGTGCTTGCACATGAACGATGCACATATATATTGTTCAAAAGAGGATTTTGCAAATGAGTTTAGAGCTGTGAACGATATGTATATCAAATACTTCAAGATATTTGGTATAGAGAAATATGTGATGAGACTTAGCTTGCATGATCCAGCCAAATTAGGACAGAAATACATCAACGAACCTGAATTGTGGTTACAAACAGAGGAAATGGTTCGTCAGGTATTGATTGAGTCTAATATTCCTTATGTTGAAGTTCCTGATGAAGGGGCTTTCTACGGACCAAAGATTGATGTTCAGATTTGGAGTGCTATTGGCCGAGAATTTACCCTAGCCACCAATCAAGTAGATTTTGCACAAGGAAGAAGGTTTGGCTTGCAGTTCACCAACAAAGAAAATCAATCAGAAACTCCACTAATCATTCACCGAGCACCATTGGGAACGCATGAACGATTTATTGGATTTTTATTAGAGCACTATGCTGGAAAATTCCCGTTATGGCTTGCTCCAGTTCAAGTTAAATTATTGCCAATAAGCGATAAATTCAATGATTATGCAATTTCCGTACAGAAGCTTATGCAAAAAGCGGGAATACGATGCGAATTGGATGACCGCAGTGAGAAAATTGGTAAAAAAATCAGAGACACCGAATTGCTGAAAGTACCATACATGTTTATCATTGGTGAAAAAGAAGTTTCAGAAAACCTCGTTTCCGTGAGAAGACAAGGTAAAGGGGATGTTGGACAATTCGCAGTTTCAGAAATAATAACTACCTTAACATCCGAAATTGAAAATCGGCAGTCATCTTAATTTAAAATAACGAAACTGAAATTTCCTTTCTGCCGTTCAAGGATTTTCACTTAAGCCTATGTCATTATCAAATAAGTCAATTAGCCGCCCTGGTTTCAAAGGAAGATTCATTCCAAGAAAAGAAGCTGAACACAGAATCAACAATCTAATTAGAGCTACTCAAGTAAGATTAGTTGGAGACAATGTAACCATGGGTGTTTATTCAACATCAGAAGCCTTAAAGATAGCTCAGCAACTTGAACTTGACTTAGTAGAAATATCTCCTCAAGCAGATCCTCCTGTATGTAAAGTAGTTGAGTATAATAAATTTTTATACGATAAGAAACGTAAGGAAAAAGAGATGAAAGCCAAAAGCAAATCGGCTGAACTCAAAGAAATTCGTTTCACTCCTGGAACAGATGATCATGACTTTGATTTCAAAGCGCGTCATGCTGAAAAATTTTTGCAAGATGGTAATAAAGTGAAAGCTTACGTACAATTCAAAGGACGTGCCATCATGTTTAAAGAAAGAGGAGAACTTGTTTTGCTAAAATTTGCAGAACGATTGGCAGAATTCGGTCAGCCAGAAGGATTGCCCAAGTTAGAAGGGAAAAGAATGTTAATGATTATTGCGCCAAAAACACAGAAGAAGAAGCCGGCTGCTACAGCAGTTTAATATCCTTCCAACGTAGCAAAAATCACATTATACTTTTTTGCCCTTCCATTTACCACTTTTCATATAGGTAACAGACATGATTAGAATGCTAGTCCAATATACTAGCTCTGATCCCCACCCCCATATAAGAGACATGTTCTTAACTTCCATAACAACATATACGTATATGGAATAGAGAATTATGGTTATTCCTTCTATCGACAAGTTAATCAATGTATTACCACTTCCAGTAACGGAATTAAGCCATATCGTTGAAATGGACATAATCAGTATGGCCATAGATACAATTCGAAGCACTGGTATAGCAAGGGCTAAAAACGCCTGGTCATGATTTACCATCGATAGGATATTGCTTGAGTAAATAATCACTGGAAAAAAAACCAATAGAGTTATCCCAAAACTGAGCTTAGAAATTCGGCTGATGAGAGGAATAACCAGTTCTTCTTTACCTTGTCCAATGACATTACTAACCATTGTGTTAGATGTTGCGGCAAACGCCCAGATGAATATTCCAAAGAAGCCAAATATGATGCGCATAAACTGGCTAATATCTAACGCCAGTTGGCCATCATGTGCAATCAGTATAAAAAAGAATTCCCAACTTGTTATGCTAATAGCATATTGTAATACGAGAGGTGATGATTGTGTTAGAATAGTTTTGATAGAGGGCCAATCTATTTTCCATGATTTGAAAAGATTAAAACGCTTATTCATGCCCTTTATATGAATAATACCAAATACAACCACCATGCCTATAGCCTCTGCTAATACACTGGCATAAGCAGCACCGTTAAAGCCTAATTTTGGAAGACCTAAATGACCAAAAATCAACCCATAATCCAACACTACATTAGATATCGTTTCCGCTAGCGTGCCATAGATTAATAGTTTACTTTGGTTCGTTCCTACTAATAATGCATTACGCATTTGGTATAAGTACAAAAATGGGAGACCCCAAATCCTTATTTTTAAAAAGCCAATGGCCTTTATATACATAGATTCATCCAGGTTACTCTTGAAAATAAAAGGTGCCAAGGAGTATGTAATGCTGATACCTAATATGGCAATGATTAACGTTATGTATATGCTTTGTGTAAATAAAATACCAATCTCTCCAATACGTTCTTGACCAGCTCGACGAGAAATTAATGCCTGTAATCCATTGTTTAGTCCAAACCCAATGACAGAAAAGATAAGGTAATAGACTCCTGTAACCCCAGAAATTCCAATAAATCCTGGTCCAAGTTTTGCGAGAAAGAAGCTATTGATTAAATAATTGAATTGAGGAACAAGAATAGCAAAGCTAATAGGCAAGGATATTTCAAGAATTTGGCGATAACTAGTTCCAAGTTTAAGGTCAGAGCTCATATAAATAAGAAATGGAAGCAAACCTACACTTTGTTTTTGTTCAAATAGCAAAAATAAAATGAGGAAAATGCGTAAATTTGAAAATATGCCAATAAATAATTTAAGGCCAATTTTAAGTACCGTACCTGAATCTTTGCCCCCTTATGATCACCATGAGGCAAGATTGTTTATTGAATTCGGACAAAGACATTTTGCTTATTTTGTAGTACAAAATAATACCAACACCGTAATTGAATACGAGGTATATCAATTGGATATTCCCTTTTCGGAAACTGAGCTATCGGATTTTCTCAAAAATCATCAATTTGATAAAAATGACTTTTCCGCTGTAGTGATAATACATAACACAAAAGAATTTGTATTAATTCCTTCTGAATTGCATAAATCTCATTTAGAGAAAACCACCATCGAAACTATTCATGGTGATCTAATTGAACTTGAATTGCTAAATGACAACCTTTCAAAATGGGAAATGACTAATGTATTCGGAGTCCCTAAAAGTCAATTTCAAATTATTACTCAATTGTTCCCTTCTGCCTCTCATGTACATATTAATTCAATCTATCTAAAAGCTATTTTTAAGCAACTGATGGAGATGCAAGAGCAGTGGGTTAAGTTATATTTCTACCCATCATACTTTAATGTTGTAGTAATAAAAGACACCCAAGTGCAAATTATGCAATCCTTTTATTACGAAACAGCCGAAGATGTTATTTATTTTTTATTGACACTTACTGAGCAATTCAATCTCGATGTAACTACGTTAGTGATGCAAATAAGTGGATTGATTGAAAAAGATTCAACAACCTATAAAGAGTTAACAAAGTATTTTTTGAATGTTGAATTGGAATCAGATGACGTAACGCGTTTTCTCATCAACGATGAGGAGCCGTCACCCTCTCATTATTTCACCCCACTTTTTCTCTCTGCACAATGCGTATAATTGGAGGTGAATTAGGGGGAAGAAGGTTTAATCCACCCGGCAATATGCCATTCACGCGCCCCACTACTGATATCGCTAAGGAAGGCTTGTTTAATGTTATTGAGAATAATCTAGACCTGGAAGAGGTAAGATCGCTAGATCTTTTTGGAGGCACAGGAAGTATCAGTTATGAATTGTTTTCACGCGGTGTCAAAGATTTAACCATCGTGGAAAAAGATCCAAGCATGCTTCAATTTATTCAAAAAACAACTGCTGAATTTGGAATGACAACATGTTCTATCGTTCGGTCAGATGTATTTAAATTTATTCTTGACTGTAAATCAACATATGATTTCATTTTTGCCGGTCCTCCATATGCGTTAGGTAATATTGAAGACCTTCCCCTGTTAATTTTTAAGCAACAATTACTAAATGAAAATGGTTGGTTTATCTTAGAACATACTCCACGTAATGAATTCAAATCTCACCCATATTTTAGAACAGAACGAAAATATGGATCAACTATTTTTTCTATTTTTGTCAATCGAATTCCAGAACAGAAGGAAGTATGAAGAAGCAGGAAATAAGAAAACTGTATCATGAAAAACGCTTAGCGCTCTCCCAAAAAGAAATATCCGTTTTTGATGATCTGTTGATGATTCAATTTCAGCGATTACCAATTTCATTTGTTTCTATTATCCATTCATATATACCATTATTTCAAAAAAAAGAACCTGATCCACTTCCCATTATTGAGTGGCTGAAATTTAAAAACCCAGATGCAATAGTAGTGTTTCCTAAGATTAATGCCGGCGATTTCAGTATGAGGCATTATGTGCATTCAGATAACACTTTATTTGAATCAAATGAATATGGTATTCCTGAGCCCATAACAGGTGATTTAGTAGAGGCTAATCAAATAGACTTGGCTATACTTCCAATGCTTGCATTTGATGAGATGGGTAATAGAGTGGGTTATGGTAAGGGTTATTATGATCGATTTATTGCAGAGGCATCGAAAAATATGATTAAAATAGGCCTTTCTTATTTCCCGCCACTATCCAATATCGAAGATCTGGGTTTGTATGATAAAAAGCTCGACTTTTGTGTAACGCCAGATCGATTTTATGCATTTTAAAAACATTTATCTCCGCTCATTTAGATTATTTCTTTTTCCGATTTCCATATTATATGGAATTGTAATTGCTATTCGTAATTTATTGTACGATAAGAAAATCATTAAATCTATCGAGTTCAATATTCCTATAATTTGTGTTGGAAATATTTCTGTTGGGGGAACCGGCAAATCGCCTATGGTGATGTATTTGGTTGAACTCCTTAAAAAAATATACCCATTAGCTACATTAAGTCGTGGTTATAAAAGAAGAACAAGCGGGTATATACTAGCAGATGAATACTTTACCGCAAATGAACTGGGTGATGAACCTATGCAGTTCTATATCCATCATCCAGATATTGCAGTTGCAGTAGGAGAGAAGCGAATTGAAGCAATTCCACAGTTATTATATGATCGACCTGATACTAAGCTAATTATTTTAGATGATGCATTTCAGCATCGAGAAATACATTCAGGCTTGAACATCATCCTGACAGAATATTCTAATTTATATACAAGAGATTTTTTCTTACCTACCGGTGATCTAAGAGATCAACGAGCAAGCATGTCAAGGGCTGAAGTGATCATTGTAACAAAATGCCCTATCGAATTAACTGAACACGAAAAGTTTCTCATATTAAAAGAGTTAAATCCCTCCGATAACCAAAAGGTGTTTTTCACTGGAATACGGTATGGTGTTCCTTATCATATCATAACCCAAGAAAAATTCCCGCTAACACGCGAGTTAGAGATTTTACTCGTTTGTGGTATTGCTAACCCTGAGCCACTTACAAATTATATTCATGAAAAAACTAAAACATATGATGCCTTGTTTTTTAAAGACCATCATATATATAGCATAGAAGATCTGAATGATATAAAAAAACGACTTGACTTTTTATCTGAAACTCAAAAGATAATTGTAACTACTGAAAAAGATGCAGTTCGTTTAATGATGTTTAAAGGCCTGATTATAAATATGCCAATTTATGTCATACCAATATCAATAGACTTCTTATTTGATCAAGAAAAAGAGTTTGTTCAATTGGTTAAACAGTACCCATATGATTTTTATAATTCACTTAAACCATCAAGCATTAATGAATAACTGATTGATGATTTATTCAGTCAATGGTTGAACAAATTTGCTTAAATACAATTCTATGGGAAAGAAAAAAGGAAAACGCACTACGCATCAAACTGATATAAAACAATACAAAGGTAAATTCGAAATAACACGATCAGGAGTAGGGTTTGTTATAGTAGAAGGACTTCAAAAAGATATCATTATTCGTCCGAATGACTTTAATCGCGCATTTCATGGAGATTTCGTAAGGGCCGAAATTACAAAAGGAGACATACGTTCTGGACGATTACAGGGTAGGATTACACAGATTATTGAGCGTAAGCAAAAACAGTTCTTGGGCAGAATCGAAATCAATCGAGATTATGCCTTCTTCATACCAGAAACTGAAAAACCTATACCTAATTTTTATGTTTCACTATCAAAAATTAATAACGCAAAAGATGGGGAACGGGTTATTGTTCGACTAACTTCATGGGATGATGACGATAAACGTCCTCAAGGTGAAGTAGTGGAAGTGATTACTAGAGAGAAGGAAGGCGACCTAGCTATGAAAGAAATCCTTATTCAAGCAGGCTTTTCTATTTTGTTTCCAGAGGATGTATTAGAAGAATCTGAACGAATTCCAGACCTCATTCCGGGAGGTAAATATCCCGAAAGGAAGGATATGCGCGATATCCTAACATTTACCATAGACCCAGTAGATGCTAAAGATTTTGATGATGCCTTGAGTTTTAGAACCATGCCTAATGGCGATGTTGAAGTAGGTGTTCATATTGCTGATGTAAGCTATTATATTGAACCTGAAACTGCACTTGATGATTCAGCATACGAACGGGCCACATCGGTTTATTTGCCAGACAGAGTAGTTCCGATGCTGCCTGAACGAATTTCAAATGAACTTTGTTCGCTTAGGCCCAATGAGGATAAATTTACTTATTCATGTAATTTTCTATTTGATAATAACGGAGTTATTAAAGAAAAATGGATTGGTAGAACAATCATACATTCAAATCACCGTTTCTCCTACGAGGATGTTCAAGCAATAATTGATACCAAAGATGGTTTGTATGACGATGAAATTCTCCTACTTCATCGCATGGCGCAACAAATGAGAAAACAGCGCATGAAAGATGGGGCTATAAATTTTTCTTCTCAAGAAGTACGATTTAAGTTGGATGAAACTGGAAAACCCATTGGAATTGTAATAAAAGAAAGTAAAGAATCCCATCAGCTTATTGAAGAATTTATGTTGTTGGCCAACAGAACGATAGCGGAAAAGGTTTCCTCTACAAAATTTAATGGTAAACCTATCCCATTCCCTTATCGCGTTCATGATCAACCAGATGAAGCTAAACTTATCCCATTCATTGAATTTGCCAAGAAATATGGATATCAATTTAATACTCGTACTCCTGAGGAAATCGCTAAATCGTTCAATGAAATGCTTAGCAGAGTTCAAGGACTTCCAGAACAACGGGTGTTAGAACAACTAGGAATTAGAACCATGGCAAAGGCTATATATACATCTAAAAATATAGGCCATTATGGGTTAGGCTTCGAAAATTATTGTCATTTCACCTCACCCATTAGAAGGTATCCTGATATTATGGTTCACCGTGTTGTGACCCAAATCTTGGACGATGCTATCATCCTTGATAAAAAAATGGAAGAAAGATGTAGGCATTCCAGTGAGCGCGAAAGGGCTGCCATGGAATCAGAGCGAGCAGCTAACAAATATAAGCAGGTTGAATTCATGAAAGAATACATTGGAGATACGTTTGATGCAGTAATTTCTGGAGTATCTAGCTTCGGATTTTGGTCTGAAACCATAGAGCATAAATGTGAAGGACTTGTTGGACTCACTTCTTTATTAGATTATGATGATTTCATTTATTATGAATCTGACTATGCATTGATTGGTAAACGAAGTGGTAAAGCGTTTAGAATTGGCGATCCAGTAAAGATAAAAGTAATTG
>CANKGM010000024.1 GCA_947481355.1 Chitinophagaceae bacterium | reverse complement strand
TGTAGCTTGCCGACCAATTTGAGGATTAGCACCTGCTCCTAGACCTTGAGTAAGCGAAGGTCCAAGTTGAATTTTATTTGGAACCTTACTTAATGCAAGCGCTTGTGCATCTGTATTGCATACCATAAAATCAACTCCAGTGATGCCCAAGCTGTGCATATAATTAACAGCATTGCTTCCGCCACCACCTACACCAATAACTTTTAAAATGGATGATTGTTCCTTAGGGAGGTCAAATTGAATCATATTGATTTTTTTTAGAATTTGGATTAGAATATTGAAATCTTGGTTTCGTTTTTTTTACAATTGTTTATCGCCTTCCTCTTTGAACAAATCTATTAGACCATCTTTGATTGAGTTCATGAAATCTGAAAGTGTTTTCCTCCCTTTAATTTCTACAGGCTGAGCTACTACTTCTTCTTTAAGAATCTCAGTTTCAGACAATCGACTTCTTAATGCAGTGCGCTTTTGTTCAACATGAAGTCTATTCAAATTATTCTCATAAACATTATACCCTTTAAGGATTAGACCTATACAAGTAGAATACATCGGTTTTTCTAATCCAGGAAAATGATTAGCGGCTAAATGTTCATTAGGGTAGCCTATTCGTGCGTTTAATCCCGTAACATATTCAGTAAGCTGAATTAAATGCTTGAGTTGTGCACCACCCCCAGTTAAAACAATACCACCATTTAACATTTTGCTATCTAGACCAACTTGTTTCAAATGGAAAGTAACAAAGGCTAAAATCTCACTCATTCTAGCTTGTATGATTCCAGCTAGATTTTTAACACTAATGTCGCGAGAAGGCATCCCACGCAAGCCAGGTATTTTTATAAAGGCGTTATTTTGAGCTGCATCAGCTAATGCGCTACCGAACTGTATTTTCATTTGTTCGGCCTGTGTCTTTAATACACCTAACCCTAATTTGATATCCGTAGTTATATTCTCTCCACCAAAAGGAATTACTGCAGTATGTTTTAAAATACCTTCATAAAATACCGCAAGGTCTGTTGTTCCACCACCTATATCAAGAATTGCGATTCCAGCTTCGATGTCCTGTTCACTCATAACTGCAGCAGAAGATGCAAGTGGTTGAAGGACGAGATCTTTTACTTTCAATCCAGTTTTTTCAACACTGCGATTTATATTTCGTATTGCGTTTCGATCACCAGTGATGATATGGAAATTAGCACCGATTTTTACGCCAGTATATCCAATTGGATCCGCAATGTTCTGAAAATTATCTACTGTAAATTCCTGTGGAATAACATCAATGATTTGATCACCCGCAGGGATATATGTTTTATATTGATCGGCTACAAGTTGATCAATTTCAAATTGCTTGATTTCATCATCAGTGGATCTTCTTACGATATCTCCTCTAGTTTGCAGACTTTTGATATGATGACCTGCAATACCAACATAAACCTCGTTTATCTCTAAACCAGGATTTGACTCATAACAATTTTTTAATGCTGTTTCAATTGCCTTTATGGTTTGATCAATGTTTAAAACCATACCATGCTGCACTCCATTACTACTTGCTAATCCAAACCCGAGGATTTCCAGTTTTCCAAATTCATTTTTTCTGCCTGCAATTGCTGCGATCTTAGTAGTCCCAATGTCAAGGCCTACTATGATTGGTTGATCATTTGTCATAGCTGTCTGTTTACTGATGTTATGTTGAGAAGTGGATGATGAATTTTCTTGAGAGTTATTCATGTGTTTATTTTTTTTTCTTAGGGAAAACAGTTTTTATTGAATTATTTTTTTGCGCAGTTGAAGTATTTTTTTTATCTAATTGACGTGTTTTTTCTTGCGACTTGTTAATTGAAGGTTGATTTTGAGTTGAATCCGGGATTTCAAATGAAGACGAATTTTGAATGAATGTCGAATCCATTATTTTGTAGCTCGAATTTTTTCTAACGCAAACAACTTGATCCTTAAATTGTAAATCAATTTTTTCATACTTACTCCAACCATTCTCTCTGCTCAAATGTTGATAGAGGACTTTCAATTTCGCAAAGACATTCATCCAATCATCCCTCTCACCCAGTAGAATATTTTGATCTCCTACTTGGGTAGTTAATTCAAAAGTTCCATCAGAGGAAATATTAATTGTTTCTACTTGAGCCATCCAAAAACTATCAAGTATAATAAATTCTGAAAGCGAAATAATTCGCTTAAGCATTACAGAATCTTTAGCAGTGGCAGTAGCAGGATTAATATAAAAATTAGTAAAGACAGGTAATGAAATAACATCATTCGACTTTACAGGTAAAATAGAATAAGACTTATCAATAAAGAATGAGTTGCCATCTGGCGTAAATCCCCTAGCCAGAGGAGTCCTTTGTTGAACATCAACGTGAAGCGTTCTATGTTGATCAAGATAAAAATCAGAAGAAAATACCCAAGGATTTTTTTCAAGTCTTTTTTCTAGTTTTCGCAAGTCGAATAAGGATGGATTTTTGCCATACCTAAACCCATTTTTCTCTTCAGGCCATAAGGATGAAAATATTTCACCTTCATCAAGCATTTTGTATGCCTTGTTATCAATTAATTTTATTTCTACTTTTTTACACAGAATAGAATTTTCATTCTTAATTGCACTAACTAGCAAAGTCACAACCCCTGCTAGGAGTAATCCCCAACAAACAAGTCCTAATACATGATATATTTTCTTTTTTGTGATCATGAATTACCTATCAATGCCTTTTTTAATGGGTCTATTAATTTATCAATATCACCAGCTCCGGCAGTAATGAACAACTTTTGATCGCTATTACTAATTATCTGAACTACTTCATCTTTTTCCACTAGAGTTACGCTAGCTTTCATCCTTCGAGAAATCAAGCTACTATCTACCCCTTCAATCGGCAATTCCCTTGCAGGATAAATAGGTAATAACAACACTTCGTCAGCCAAATCAAGACTTTCTGCAAACCCTTCAGCAAAATCTCTTGTCCGACTGAATAAATGTGGCTGAAACAGAATGGTTATTTTTTCATGGGGGTATAATGATCTTACTCCTGTTATGAGTGCACGTAATTCTTCGGGATGGTGTGCGTAATCATCTATGTATACCTTATCATCAGATTTGATGATAAATTCAAATCTTCTTTTCACTCCCTTAAATTCTTCAACGGCCAATTTTATTTTATCCTCTTCTATGCCTAAATATTTTGCGATTGTTATAGCGACCAATGTATTTTCAACATTATGTAAGCCACCCATATTTAATTTAACACCATTGAGTTTCCATCCTTTTCCAATAATATCGTACAGATATGCTCCGTTTTCAATTTCTAAATTAGAAATATAAATATCGGCGTCTTTATTGTTGATATGATAGGTGAAATGATTTGCTGCAAATAATTCAGCTTCACGCTGAATACCTTTTTTAGAAATCAGGAGTCCTGATTCCTTTAAGTTTCGAGTGAATGCTAAAAATGATTCTTCTACTTCATATGCCGTTCCATATATGTCGAGATGATCAGCGTCCATTGCTGTAATGCCTATAATATTTGGATGCAGCTTAAGAAAACTTCTATCATATTCATCGGCTTCAATAACACAAACAGGTTTAGGATTACTCCAAAAATTGGTATTATAATTTGAAGATATTCCTCCCAAAAATGCATTACATCCAAACTCTGTATGTCTTAAAATATGTGCAACCATTGTGCTTATAGTTGTCTTACCATGCGTTCCAGCGATACAGATGTTATACGTATCTCTTGAAATAATCTGCAACATATCACTCCGCTTCATTAAATTCATCCCATTGGAACGACAGTGATTTAAAATCATGTTGTCGGAAGGAATTGCCGGAGTATATACAATGGCGTCGAAATCTGATGTGCAGTAAGAAGGATCATCAACAAAATGAACAAGAATACCTTCTTTTACAAGTTGATCAGTCAGTGCTGTAGGCGTCTTATCATATCCAGCAACAAAAACGCCTCTAGCATGGAAGAAACGAGCAATGGCGCTCATACCAATACCTCCAACTCCAATGAAGTAAACTTTTTTAATTTGTGCTATGTTGATAAAATCAGTCATTCCTTAATTCTAATTTTTCAATAATTTTATTTGCAATCAGCATATCGGCATCTTGTATGAACATGCTTCCGGCAGCTGTTGAAATCCTATCACATGTTAATCTGTCTTGAACCAGTTGTATCACTGTATCCACTAATTTTTCTGAAACATCTTTGTCGGCCACCATCATTGCAGCATGATTATTAACCAACTCCATAGCATTTGCAGTTTGATGATCCTCGGACGCAAATGGGAAGGGCACTAACACTGAGGCTTTTTTCATTGCACATAGTTCAGCTATGGCAATTGCTCCTGCCCTTGATATAACTATGTCTGCAGCCAAGTATGCATAATTCATCTTATTAATGAATTCTGAAATGAATATTTCTTTTTTATTCCATAAAGATTCATCAATGGTATTGACAGAACTTTTACCAGTTTGCCAAATGAGTTGAAGATTGGCATTTACAATCTTATCTATCCCCATTGAAATTGCGCTATTGATGCTTTTCGCCCCTAAACTTCCTCCAACTACTAAGACCGTTAGTTTATCTTTTTTCAATCCAAAGAAGTCTATTGCTTCTTCTTTCAAAACAGTTGAATGAGCAATTTCGTGACGTATAGGATTACCAGAAATGAATATCTTTTCTTGGGGGAAATATCTCTTAAGCTCATCATTGGCAACCATTACCAAATCCGCATTTTTACCAAGGATGATATTCGACTTCCCAGCAATGGAGTTAGACTCATGCAAGAAAGATGGTATTCCTTTTCGTTGAGCGTATTTCAATACTGGAAAACTAGAATAGCCTCCAACTCCAAATACAGCATCAGGTTTAAAGTCTTTAAAAATATTTTTTACTTGAACAAAACTTCTAATCAATTTGAATGGTAAGCTCCAATTTTTCCACATACTAGATCTATTAAACCCAGTAATATCTAAGCCCTCAATCTTAAATCCAGCTTGTGGAACTTTTTCCATTTCCATTTTCCCTTTAGCCCCAATAAAAAGTATTTCAATAGCAGGCTCAATCCGTTGCAATGCTTTTGCAACAGCTATGGCAGGGAAAATATGCCCTCCAGTTCCTCCTCCTGCTATGATTATTCTTTTTAATTTCATGCTACTTCACTATCTGATTGTTTTGGTGATACTTGCTTACCTTCTCGCAGTTCTATATTTCGTGCAACGCTGAGGATGATTCCAATGGCAAGGCAAGTGAACAAAAATGAACTCCCTCCCATACTAATTAGAGGAAGTGTTACACCAGTTACAGGAAAGAGGTTAACATTAACCGCCATATTAGCCATTCCCTGAATAACAAGTGTGAAACTCAGACCAAGAGAAAGAAATGCGCCGAAGGCATATGGGCATTTTTTCATAATTCGAATACATCGATACAAAAACAATAAATAAATTAATAAAACGGCTACACCGCCCGCAAAGCCATACTCTTCAATAATAATTGAATAAATAAAATCTGAATATGGATGCGGAAGAAAGTTTCTGGCTTCACTGTTTCCTGGACCTAAGCCAGCCCACCCCCCTTTTGCAATGGCAATTTTTGCTTGTTGCACTTGATACGAAGACTCTTCCTTATCAGCATACATAAAACTTTGAACACGTTTAATCCATGTCTCTATCCTTCCTTTTCTTAGCATACTAGGCATCGGATCAGCATGCCCTTCAGTCTCATTGTAATACATTTTCGCAAATCCAATAAGAAAAGAAACAGGAATTGCTGCAATCAATATCACTAATCCAATATGTTTTAAACTAACTCGTCCTATAAACAATAGGATTAAGCTAGTGGCTCCAGTGAGCAAAGCAGTGGATAGATTAGCAGGGGCAATTAAACCACAAATAACAAAGACAGGTATTATTAATGGCAGGAATCCTTTTTTAAAATCCTTAATTACTTCTTGCCGTTTGCTCAACTGCCTACTTAAATACATAAACAAAGCAAGCTTAGCTAGATCAGACGTTTGAAATGTGAGATTTATGATAGGGAGTCTAATCCATCTGTTAGCATCATTTAAATTAGTACCGAAGAAAAGTGTATAGATTAGAAGAGGAATAGAAGCAATAAATAATATTTGCGCAACTTTAGAGTAAATAGAATAATTCACAAGGTGAGCAAAATAGATAATGACTACCCCAACAGCGATAAATGCAAATTGCTTAAATAGATAAGACTCTGTACTTTTTGATAGTTTATATGCCAAAGTACCTGTACTACTATAAACAACCAATAAACTCATCATAGTAAGCAATACTACAATAGCCCAAACAACTTTATCACCAAGTGTTCCGCTAGTAATGCCTCCCAATGAATATTGCTTCATATGTATATTTCCCTTTTGCATTAAAACGACTATAATTCTTTTACCGCTTTTTTAAATTGATCACCACGATCTTCATAATTTTTGAAAAGATCAAAACTTGCACAAGCAGGACTCAACAAAACCACATCCCCTTTTTCAGAGAGAGAATATGCCTTTCTTACCGCCTCTTCTGCACTAACAGCATCAACAATATTTTTAACCACCCCTCCAAAAGCTGCATGAATTTTTGCATTATCAATACCCATACAAACAATTGTTTTTACTTTCTCTTGAACCATATCTTTCAATAATTCATAATCATTTCCCTTATCTACACCACCAAGAATTATAGTAACTGGCTTCTCCATGCTCTCTAATGCAAACCAAGTACTATTAACGTTCGTAGCTTTTGAGTCATTGATAAAATCAATTCCTCTTACTGTTGCTACTTTTTCCATTCGGTGAGCTAAACTTTCAAATGATGAAACAGCATCCCTAATTCGATCTTTTCTAATCCCAACAAGCGAAGAGGCCACAGCTGCTGCCATGGTATTGTATTGATTATGCTTTCCCTTAAGAGCAAAATCATAAATACTCATAGAAAGGCCTTCCCCATGCTTTAGCTTCATTAATCCATTGTTGATAAAGGCTCCTTTTGATTGTTCGTTTTGCATACTAATTGGAAGTGGTTTAGAATGAAATGGATATTGGTTTAGATATTTAACAGTAACAGGATCGTCTGCATTGTAAATAAAAAAGTCTTGCTCAGTTTGATTCTTTACAATATTGAATTTTGCTGCTATATATTTTTCGAAATTGTGATCATATCTATCTAAATGATCTTCGGTAATGTTAGTTAGTATAGCTACATCAGGTCTAAAGGAAATAATGTCGTCTAACTGAAAACTGCTAATTTCTACTACGTATAATGGTTTAGGGTCCAATGCAATTTGCTTTGTGATAGAGACGCCGATATTCCCAACCAATGCGCAATTCAATCCACCAGATTTACAAATATGGTAAATCAATGAGGTGGTCGTGGTTTTTCCATTACTTCCTGTAATTCCAATGATTTTACTTTCTCCCTTATGACGGTAAGCCAATTCCATTTCACTGATAATGGGAATACTTCTCCTTCTGATTTCTTGAACTAATTTATTTGTATTTGAGATGCCTGGACTTTTCAAAATTTCATCAGCATTTAAAATTTTCTCTTCCGTATGTAAACCATCCTCAAATTCAATATTATTTTCAATAAGCTCATTTCTGTAAGAATCTTTTAATATTCCTCCATCACTAAGAAAAACATCATAACCCTGCTGTTTACAAAGCAAGGCAGCACCTACGCCACTTTCTCCACCACCAAGAATTACTATCCTCTTTTTCAAAGCTTATTATAATTTAATTAATCGATTACCTATCTTATTTTTAACGATAAAATAGCTACTACAACAAACAACAATGTCACAATCCAGAATCGAACAGCTATTTTACTTTCATGGTATCCTTTCTTTTGGTAATGATGATGCAACGGGCTCATTAAAAAAACCCTACGGCCTTCACCATATTTTCTTTTTGTATACTTAAAATATCCAACCTGAATCATTACACTTACATTTTCAATAAGGAACACTGCACAGAAAATTGGTATCATCAATTCTTTCCTAACCATGATAGCAATAGAGGCAATAATCCCTCCTAAGGCTAAACTTCCTGTATCCCCCATAAAAACTTGAGCAGGGAATGTATTATACCATAGAAATCCAATGCAAGCACCAATTAATGCTGCAATAAAAATGGATACCTCACCGAGATTGGGTATGTACATTATATTTAGGTAATCAGCTAGTATTAGATTTCCACTTGCGTAGGCAAAAAGTGCTAGGCAAACACCAATAATTGCAGAAACACCTGTAGCTAGCCCATCTAATCCATCTGTAATATTTGCTCCATTCGAAACAGCAGTAACAATAAAAATGATAACCAACATGTAGAGTATCCAACCATAAGAACGAAGAGAAGAAGGTAGTAGCTTTGAATAATTAAATTCGTGGTTTTTAATAAACGGGATAGTTGTGATCGGTTCATTTGCCTTAACAAAATACCTAACCCCTCCTTGATATTTTACCGCAATAGAACCTTCGGGCTTCACGTCACCCTTATACTCTCGCATAACTTGTGTATTCTCATTTAGAAGAAGCGTTGCTGAAATTATAATTCCTAATCCAACTTGACCTAATACTTTGAACCAACCAGCAAGACCATCTTTATCACCTTTTCGATATTGAATTCCTAGATCTTGTGATATTTTTTTTGCACGCAATTTTAAATAATCATCAATGAAACCGATTAAACCTAACCATATAGTGCTTAAAAGCAATAACTTAATATATACTTTATCTAAGTTGGCAAATAGCAATGTGGGAATTAAAATTCCAAGCAGAATAATAAATCCTCCCATTGTTGGAGTACCTTTTTTATTTTCTTCACCTTGTAAGCCTAGCTCTCTTACACTTTCACCAACTTGCTTATTTTGCAGAAATGAAATAACTCGCTTACCAAAAACCATTGTTATAAAAAGCGACAATAAAATAGCTAAAAGAGCCCTGAATGTAATAAACTGAAACAGTCCAATACCAGGAAATCTAATACCCATTTTTTGAAACCATTGAAACAAATGATAGAGCATAGTTTCTTTTTATTTTTCTAATTCGTTAAATAATTCTCTTAAAACTTGCTTGTCGTCAAATGGAAATTTATTTCCATTGATTTCCTGGTATTTTTCATGTCCTTTACCAGCAATCAAAATAATATCTTCCGATTTTGCCAACATCACTGCAGTCCTAATTGCCTCTCTCCGATCAACAATGGATAAATATTTCTTTCGCATACTAACATCTAAGCCTTCAGCCATATTCTCTAAAATAGTTGAAGGATCTTCACTGCGTGGATTATCAGATGTAAATATTGCCTTTGTGCTGAACTCTACAGCAGCACTACCCATGAATTTTCTCTTTGATTTGTCCCTATCACCACCACAGCCCACAACCGTAATGATATTTGATCCTCCGTGCTGAAGTTTGTTAATAGTAGAAAGGACATTCAATAATGCATCTGGAGTATGGGCGTAGTCAATAATACCTATGATGTTTTCTTTAGGTGAGAGCATATAATCAAATCTGCCCTCAGCACCAGTTAAATCGCTCAAAACAGTTAACACATCTTGCCTGTCTTCTCCCAAACAAATAGCTGCTGCATAAACAGCTAATAAATTATATGCATTAAACTCACCTATTAATCTAAAATGTACCTCTTGTTCGTTGACCAACATTTGCAATCCAGAAAGATTATTATCAATTATCCTTCCTTTAAAGTCCGCAACAGAGCGAAGACTATAATAAAATTTATCAGCTACCGTGTTTTGCAACATGATTGGACCATTCTTATCGTCCATATTTGAAATGGCAAAAGCATCTGCTGGAAGCCCATCGAAAAATGACTTTTTTACTCGTATATACTCATCAAATGTTTTATGATAATCTAGATGATCATGAGTAATGTTACTAAAAATTGCACCAGTGAAATGAATGCCAGCTATCCGTTTTTGATGGATTGCATGACTACTAACTTCCATAAATGCATGGCTACAACCGGCGTCAACCATTTGTTTAAGCAACGCGTTCAAGCTAATCACATCGGGAGTAGTATGCGTAGCAGGTACTATAACTTCTCCAATTTGATTCGCAACAGTTGAAATCAATGCACTCTTTACATCTAATGCCATGAACAATTTATGCAACAGCGTAGCAATAGTTGTCTTGCCATTAGTTCCTGTTACGCCAATTAACTTCAAATGATGAGATGGGTAACCATAGAAAGCATGCGCTATAATACCAGAGGCATGTGCAGCGTCATACGTCTGAATATATGTAATGCCATCTATTTTATTTAAAGGCAACTCTTCGCAAACAACAGCGACAGCTCCATTCGAAATTGCATTTTCTATAAACTCGTGGCCGTCTACAGACACCCCTTTAACAGCAATAAAGCATGAATCAGATTGAATCCTTCTTGAATCAATCTGAACATCCGAAATGTGCATATTGGTATTACCCAAAACGGATTTAATTCTAACCTTATATAATATATCTTGTAACTGAGGCATTATCAATTTGTTATTGTTCCGAGGGTTAAATAAATAGTTTGCCCCTTTTGTATGGGCGAACCTGCTAAAATCGATTGTCCAATAACCTTACCTTTTCCACTTGCAACAACCTGTAGTTGTTGCTTCTCTAGAATTTCAAGCGCATCCTTTAATCCAAAACCTTTTAAATCTGGCATACTTTCAAATTGCGCTCTCCAACTATTTCCAACGAACAAATTATTTTTCGGTGTCATACTACTCCAATCACCTTTATTACCAGTATCGATTATCTTGGTTTGAACGTTTTTTGCGATGTTTTCAAAATCTTTCTTAGCGCCATTCCAAACTGACTTAGAAGTGTCTTTAAATTGTGGATGGCGATAGCTGGCATATAAATCAGGATCAACCGTAAATAACTTATTAGCTATCTCCTTGAAAACCGGACCAGCTATTTGTGCCCCATAATACTTTGCTGCATGTGGCTTATTTTTTATAACTACTATGCATGAGTACTTAGGATTCTCTGCTGGAAAATATCCTGCAAATGACGATTGATATGTGTGATCCGAATAACCTTTGTTTCCATTAGCAACTTGTGCTGTACCTGTCTTTCCCGCAAGAGTATAAAAGGGGTTGAATAAACTTTTTGCAGTTCCAGTAGCAACAACACCTTCTAAACAAATTTTCAATTGTTTTAACGTGGTTTCACTAAAAATTGAATCGTCTAATACAACAGGTTTATATTCCCGAATTACTTTTCCATCTTCTGTCACAGCATTCACTAGATAAGGACGCATCATCTTACCTTGATTAGCAACTGCATTGTACACCATTAGTGTTTGAAGTGGGCTAACAGCAACATTATACCCAAAACTCATCCAAGGAAGCGTGACGGCACTCCAATCACTTCGCGTTGGATCGGGAATTAACGGAAAAGACTCACCTTGCAAATCAATACCTGAACGTGTAGTTAAGTGAAGTCGCTTTAGATGATCAATATATTTTTGTGGATTTCGTGAATAATAAGTCATAGCCAATTTAGCCATCCCAACATTAGAACTTAATTCAAATGCTTGCTGAATTGTCACATCAGTACGATTATGTCGCTCACTATCCCAAACAGTTCTTCCACCAATTTCCCACTTACCCCCTTCAATATTAATATGTTGAGAAAGCGTAGCATACTGATCTTCCAATACTGCAATCATGGTCATCAACTTAAATGTTGAACCTGGCTCTGATCGAGTAATGGCATAATTCATATTCTCCGCATAACTACCATCACTGACTCTCCCTAGGTTAGCGATAGCTTTTATCTTTCCTGTTTTAACCTCCATCACAATACATGTACCATTCTGACATTCATTTTCTGTCAACATGTTTAAGAGTGCCTGTTCTGTAACATCTTGGATATTGATGTCTATTGTTGTAATAATATCCTTTCCATTTTCAGGTTCTATTTCTGATCCTGCTACGGGAACAAAGCCACCTCCTGAAATTCGACGAACCAACCTCTTACCTGTTGTACCCTTTAACAGACTATCGTATGTTTTTTCCAAGCCAACGTTCTTGCTCACGATATTTCCATTTGAATCAAGATATTCACGAGATAACCCAATCGTTCTATTAGCTAATAATCCAAAAGGGGTAAGCCTCTTTTCTTTTTCAATAAATATGAATCCATTTTTATTTTTATTTTTCTTGATAAAAGAAGTACTGCGCAATTGAGTATATTGACTAAAATCAATATTCTTTCTCAATAAATGATATCGATCCTTACTATTGAATACAGACACCAACTCTCTCTTATAAGAAGCAGCAGTTCTATCAGCCAGAATACTTGAAAGTTGAATGGATAAACTATCTACATGCTCCTTAAACCGAGCCCCATCCTTCTCTTGAATCCCATCTGCGCCAAAATCCAAATAAATGTCAAAAAAAGGAATTGAGCTACTCAACATTCTACCGTCCTCACTATATATTGACCCACGCTCTGCATCCATTTCTCGGTATTCAAGATGAAGTGAATCACTCAGTCCCTTCCAATAATTTCCTTCAACCCGTTGTATATATAAGGCTTTAGCTAAAATGAATAAGCCAAACAGGAGCATTCCTGTAAACACCAAATAACTTCGCCACAATATGTCTTTCCTAGTTTCCAAATTGCTTATTTCTTAGTACTGTTTATATCCGATAAATTCACTGGTGGCTCAAGAATTTCTTTAATTCCATAAGCCTCTACCGATTTAACTACTTCTGATTGCTTCGTGCTAAACATCCACTCACTTCGTATCATTTTATATTCGTATTGCAATTCTTTTAATTCTCGAGATGTTTTATTTATATCTTTTATCGCCTTCTCTGCATGATGTCCATTATAGATATATACAACAGCCAAAACGGAGAGAAAAAGGAAAAAGGGTATATTCTTAACCAACATCTGCTGGCTTATTAAACTTTTTCGCCCTTCTTTCAGTGTCGACTCATCTACCTTTTTTGTTTCACTCATATTAAAACTCATTTCACCTAACCTAATTCAGAATCCAACAAAATGCTATTGACTATCTTTTAACAGCCACTCTTAGTCTAGCGCTGCGAGACCTCGGGTTACGTTTAACTTCTTCATTTGAAGGCTCAATTGGCTTTTTATTCACAAGCTCAAAGGGCGACTGCTCAAAGGTTCCATAGATTGGATCTTTTTCTAAAAGACGCCGATTTCCATGCCTCAAGTAATTTTTAACGATTCGATCCTCTATGCTATGAAATGTAATCACTACCATTCTACCTCCAGGCTTTACCAATAAAGCTGCTTGATCGAGCAAATCATTCAAAGCCTCAGTTTCCTCGTTGACAGCCATTCTCAACGCTTGAAACACTTGTGCAAAATATTTATTTGGATTTCCCTTCACTACAGGAGCCAGCACTGCCTTCAATTCATTTATGGTATTTATTGGACCATGCTTTGTAAAATCAGTCAACAACAACGAAACGGTTTTTGCATTGGTGACCTCTCCAAATTCTTGAAGAATAAATTGAAGTGCTTCTGCAGAGGTATTCCGTAAAAGATCAGCAGCAGTCTTATCTCCATTCTTATCCATTCGCATATCCAACGGAGCATCAAATCGAATGGAAAAGCCTCTAGACGGTTCATTGAATTGATGACTGCTTACACCGAGGTCTGCTAGTATTCCATCAACTTGAGAGATTTTATGTAAGCGAAGGAAGCGGGAGAGGTGGCGAAAATTATGTGGAATAAAAATCAAACGATCATCAGCAGGTACATTCTCGCGAGCATCCTCATCCTGATCAAAGGCATACAAGCGACCATCCTTATTTAATTTAGATAGAACCGCTTTTGAATGCCCTCCACCACCAAACGTACAATCAACATAGATCCCAGATGGATTGATGTCAAGTGCTTCAATACTTTCCTCTAACAAGACCGGAATATGATAGGAGTCATTACCACTGTTGCCTAATACCTCCTGTTGATCAAATCCCGGCATAATTAATGTTATTTACTCAAGGCTGATCTTTTTTTGCCATTACTTCAGCCGCAAGCGTACTGAAGGCTTCAGGTGAAAAAGTTTCAAAGAACTGCTGATACTTATTTTTATCCCATATTTCCAATTTGTTTACCGCCGATACCAACACAATGTCTTTCTCCAACCCAGCATGCTCCATCAAATTTTTAGGAAGCAATATTCTTCCAGCGGTATCGAGCTCTATTTGCATTGCGCCATTTAAAAAATGCCTTCTGAACTCCCTTACTTTAGGATCAAAGTCATTTAAGGCGCTTATTTTTTCATAAATCGGTGTCCAGCTCTGAATCGGATAAACAGTAAGGCATTTTTCAAATCCCCTGTTCACCACCAAAATAGGTTGTACTCCCTCAGGCAGCTGTTTTTTTATGCCCGCCGGAAGAAGAAACCTACCTTTGCTGTCGAGGGTAGCCTCATATTCACCTAAAAAGCCGATCATCTATATTGATTTAGAAAGAATTAAACATATAATGACACAAATTAACACAATTTCCCACTTTTATACATCAATTGAAGATTCTATATTTATCC
>CANKGM010000023.1 GCA_947481355.1 Chitinophagaceae bacterium | reverse complement strand
GATGAAAAGCATTCCTTTCCATACACATTTGAGACCTGGGAGAAAATCATTCAATCTTAAGAAATCGTTCAATGTATAATCGATTTCAACTAGCGTTCAAATACATTGCATATTACCTAACTGCTTCAAATGCTAAAGGGCATGGCATGCATTCTCCCTTTGTATTTGACCTCATCATCAATGTGCTTCAGAATAAGGGGATAAGGGACAAAGGCTTTGATCTATTAAATAGGCAGTTAAAGGATTTGAAAAAATCTGATCAATACGTAAACGTTGATGACTTAGGCGCTGGATCCGGCATTGAAAAGAAACCCTTACGAAGTGTTGCACGAATAGCCAAATATGCAGTTAAGCCTATTAAGTATTCAACTTTGCTATTTCGCATAGCGAAGTATTATACGATTGATTCTATTTTGGAGTTGGGTACTTCATTGGGAGTTACTACTGGTTATTTAGCATTGGCAAAGCCAAAATATGGCGTCATTACCATTGAGGGTGCGCCTGAAATAGCCCAAGTTGCAAAGCGGGTTTTTGAGCAACATGGACTTGACAATATTCGTCAGGTGGTAGGCAATTTTGATCATGAACTTGAGCCTATGGTATTGTCTATGAAAGGATCCAAAATGATATTTTTTGATGGTAATCATCAGTTTAACTCAACCATTGAATATTTCAACACGGCATTAGCTCATTCTGGTGAATATGATATTTTTGTCTTTGATGATATACACTGGAGCTCCGAAATGGAAAATGCATGGGATATTATTCGTGGAAATGAGCGGGTAACCCTAGCTATTGACCTATTTTTTATTGGGATTGTTTTTTTTAGAAAAGATTTTAAAGAAAAACTCGATTTTCGAATTCGATTTTAATAATTCAGTACTTCTAGCATAATTAATTTGATTAGATTTGTGGATACAAATTATCCCACATGATTGTTGCTGTTTTAAAGGAATTTTCTCCTGAAACTAGGGTCTCCTTGCTTGCAGAAGGAGCGCTGCAATTAATTAAAAAAAGTATACACGTTTGGGTTGAAGCTGGAGCAGGCTTAAATGCATTTTGTTCAGACCAAGATTATTTATCAGTTGGTGCAGAGATTAAGTCGGCCGAAGAGATTGCTGCAGGAGCAGATGTTGTTTTGTCTATTCATAATCCAACAATACCATTACGTAAAGGAGTGGTTTTGATTGGCATGTTCCAAGCAAGATTTGAAAAGGATCGTATAAAATCATGGACAGATCAAGGCGTTATTGTATACAGCATGGAGTTATTGCCACGTACTACACGAGCTCAAAGCATGGATGTTTTGTCAAGTCAAGCTAACATAGCTGGTTATAAAGCGGTACTTACTGCTGCAAATGCCTATGGACGCTATTTTCCAATGTTTATGACTGCCGCAGGAAGTATTGCTCCCGCAAAGGTCTTGATATTGGGTGCGGGTGTTGCAGGGTTACAAGCCATTGCAACTTCAAAAAGACTTGGAGCAGTAGTTGAGGTGTTTGACACTAGGCCAGCAGTAAAAGAAGAAGTTCAAAGTTTAGGTGCAAAGTTTATTGAAGTTCCGGGTGCTGCAGACCCATCTGCTGCAGGAGGTTACGCCGTAGAGCAAACAGAGGAATACAAGCGTAATCAGCAACTTAAAATCGAAGAGAGTATTGCAAAGTCAGATATTGTTATTACAACAGCACAGATCCCAGGGAAAAAAGCTCCAATTCTTGTTTCTGAAGCCATGTTGCAAACCATGAAAAGAGGAAGCGTAGTTATAGACCTTGCAGCGTCAACGGGAGGTAATACGCCAGTGACAAAAGACCGGGAAACAGTTTTATATCATGGCGTGACTATTATTGGTGATAGTAATTTGCCCGCAACCATGCCTTCCGATGCAAGTAAATTGTACGGTAAAAACATTTTGAATTTTATGCAATTGTTGTTGGATAAGGAGGGGAATGTTATTCAAGAAGTTACAGATGATTTGGTAATTGGTACAAGAGCGCACGTATAGATTTTAGAATTTGTTTATTGCTATATAGAATAGTTTGTAAAACGATAATTATGAATCAACTTTTATCTTGGATCTCAGTTCATCAAGAAATGATTTATATAGTTGTGCTGATGATTTTTGTCGGCATTGAAGTTATCGGTCGTGTACCAAGTGTTTTGCATACACCACTTATGAGTGGTGCTAATGCCATTCATGGCGTAGTTATAATTGGCGCCATAATAGTTATGGGTAAGGCAGAAGAAGGAAATATAATAGCACTCATACTAGGTTTTTTAGCTGTTGTACTGGGAACACTAAATGTAGTTGGCGGTTTTGTAGTTACAGACCGTATGTTAGAGATGTTTAAAAAGAAGAAGTAACTTATATATAAACAAGGAATAATGGAATTGAATTTACTTGCTTTATGTTATCTACTTGGATCAATATCATTTATTGTTGGGTTAAAGATGTTGTCTAATCCTGCTAGTGCTCGAAAAGGTAATTTGTTTGCAGCGGCTGGTATGACTATTGCCATCTTGGGTACCATCTTTTTATATGAAGAAGATGGTCTAAAGCTTGGAAACTATGGTTGGATATTTGGAGGACTTATCTTAGGCAGTATTGTTGGAACCTTGATGGCGAAAAGGGTTCAAATGACATCTATGCCTGAAATGGTAAGTTTATTTAATGGAATGGGTGGTGCATGTGCTGCACTTATTTCTATCATTGAATTCAGGCATCTTGTGAAGGGAAATCCCAATGAAGCAATAAGTGAGATAGGTTCTTTTTCTGGCTTGGATCAAACAAAGCTTCTCATCATTTTACTTGGGTTGATTATTGGCGCTGTTTCATTTGCTGGAAGCATGATTGCATGGGGTAAGCTAAATGGTAAGATTAAAGATTTTTCATTCAAAGGGCAGCATATCGCTAACTTATTATTGTTTGCGATAACTATATTTTTGGCTTCATACATAATTTTTGCTCGACCAAGCGAGACTCCGTTATTCTTTTATCTGATTATTTTCTTTTCAGTTTTATATGGTGTCTTTTTTGTGCTTCCGATTGGGGGAGCTGATATGCCTGTGGTGATTTCACTTTTAAATTCCTTTACTGGTGTCGCTGCAGCTTGTGGAGGATTTTTGTACAGCAACAAGGTGATGTTGACTGGTGGAATTCTTGTAGGTGCAGCAGGAACACTGCTTACTATTTTAATGTGTAAAGCAATGAACCGTTCGTTGAAAAATGTTTTGATTGGCTCGTTTGGTTCTGGAGCGAGTGCAGGGCAGGGTAGTGCAGCAATGGTGGGTTCTTATAAGGAAATTTCCCTAAGTGATGCTGCAGTAGTCATGGGTTATGCCAATAAAGTGATGATTGTTCCTGGTTATGGATTAGCTGTTGCTCAAGCTCAACACGTGTGTCATGAATTGGAGAAAACCCTTGAATCAAGGGGCGTTGAAGTGAAATATGCTATACACCCAGTAGCGGGTCGTATGCCTGGCCATATGAATGTATTGTTAGCTGAAGCCGATGTGAGTTATGATAAACTCTTGGAAATGGAAGTTGCCAATGAAGAATTTAAAACGGCAGATGTTGTACTAATACTTGGGGCAAACGATGTTGTCAATCCTGCTGCAAAATCAGATCCAGCATCTCCAATTTATGGTATGCCGATCTTGGAAGTAGAAGAGGCAAAACACGTTATTGTAAATAAACGAAGTATGAAACCTGGTTATGCCGGGATTGAAAACCAACTTTTTTTTCAACCTAAAACATCTATGCTTTTTGGTGATGCAAAAAAAGCGCTTCAAGATTTGCTAACAGAAATCAGAAATATCTGATCAAGATTTCCCCTTTTCCCGCAATCAATATTTTATAAATAAAGAATTAACTAAATTTACTTGTATGAGAATTTCTATACTTATAGCCGTTTTATTTTTGACTATAACACAGTCCGTTGCCCAAGAAAAAATAACTGGGTTTACTCTGGTGAATGCGTCCAAACAGTTAGAGCTTGAAAAGCAATTTGATTTGATGGTTTCAACTTCAAACCAAGATACTTGGATGAAATTTTTAACGTCAAGACCTCATCATGTTGGTTCGGTTCAAGGCAAAGCGAATGCTGAATATATGGCCAACCTTTTCAAGCAGTGGGGTTATGACACAGAGATTGAAATGTATGATGTATTATTTCCCTCACCTAAGTCAAGGCTTCTTGAGTTACTTGGTGATAAGCCGTATAAAGCTAAGCTTGAAGAAACTATAATTAAGGAAGATAGAACCTCAGGTCAAAAATCTGAGCAGTTGCCATCATACAATGCGTACTCTGCTGATGGTGATGTAACTGCTGAATTGGTCTTTGTGAATAGAGGTGTGCCAGCGGATTACGAAGTACTTCAGAGAATGGGGATAGATGTAAAAGGAAAAATTGTAATTGCAAAATATGGTGGGTCTTGGCGCGGGATAAAACCTAAAGTCGCTGCAGAACATGGTGCAATTGGATGTATCATCTATTCTGACCCAAAGGATGATGGCTATGTTGAAGGGGATGTTTACCCAAAGGGGGCATTTAGGCCACAACAAGGCGTTCAACGGGGTTCTGTAATGGATATGCCAGTCTACCCAGGTGATCCTACCACTCCTAATTATGCTTCAACTAAGGATGTGAAAAGACTAGCAAGGGAAGATGTAAAAACAATCATGAAAATCCCAGTCTTGCCTATATCTTATGAAGATGCACTGCCTTTGTTAACTTCCTTGTCAGGTGAGGTTGTGCCTGATTCATGGAAAGGAGGTCTACCTATTACATACCATGTTGGCCCTAGTGTTGCAAAGGTTAGGCTAGCATTGAAGTTTAATTGGGATATCAAAACATTATATAATGTCATTGCTAAAATGAAGGGTGAAAAGTATCCTGATGAATGGGTGATTCGTGGGAATCATCATGATGGTTGGGTTAATGGGGCTTCAGATCCAATAAGTGGAATGGTTGCAGAAATGGAAGAAGCAAGGATAATTGGAGAGCTTTCAAAAAAAGGATTCAAACCACAACGGACCTTAGTTTTTTGTGCCTGGGATGGCGAAGAGCCTTCTTTACTTGGCTCAACTGAGTGGGTAGAAGATCATGCAGTTGAATTGAAACAAAAAGCTGTTGCTTATTTAAATTCAGATGGTAATAGCAGAGGATATGTTGGCTTTGGTGGTTCTCATGCCTTAGAACTTTTTTTCAATGAGGTTGCTAGAGATGTAAAGGATCCAGAGACTGGGGTTTCTGTAGCAGACCGACGATATGCTAAGATGCTTGTAGATGCAGACCGTGGATCATTATCAAAAATCATTGGGCAGAAAAACTTTAAAATAGAGGCACTTGGTTCAGGATCTGATTTTTCGCCATTTTTTCAACACCTTGGAATACCCTCAGCAAATATTGGATATGGTGGAGAAGGTGATGGAGGTGAATATCACTCTATATATGATTCATATGATCATTTTATACGGTTCAAAGATCCTGGTTTTCAATATGGATCGGCGTTGGCAAAAACTGCAGGGAGGTCTATGCTTCGTTTATCAAATGCTGATGTGTTGCCATTTGACTACGCAACTCTTGTGAATACCATTGCAGGATATGTGGCTGAGTTAAAAACAGGTCTTGATCAGATGAGGGCAGAAACCAATGCAGAAAACAAACTAATAAAAGAAGGTTTTTTTGATCTTGCAAAAGATCCACAGCACACCCTAGCCAATCCTCAAATAAAGGAATCTGTTCCTTTTCTGGATTTCAGCAAGTTGGATAATGCTATGACTCAGCTTGAAGCTACCTCTACAGTATTAACTACTTTGCTTGATCAGTCACTTGCCCTTGATCCAATTAAAATGCAGTTGTTGAATGATGTATTATTTCATGCAGAACAGCAGTTGCTAGATGAAAACGGCTTACCGCGCAGACCTTGGTATAAACACATGATTTATGCTCCAGGCTTATACACTGGATATGGCGTAAAAACAATACCTGGTGTTAGGGAAGGTATTGAGCAGCGAAATTGGAAAGAGGCTCAAGGATATATTGAAGTGGTTGCCGCCAGTATCCTAAACCTTAACCAAGCTTTGCAAAAGGGAGTCGCTGTATTCAAATGATACCCTCTGAAGTTTTTCTATCCTCTTTAAAAGATTGTAGAGGTTTATCATTAACAGAATTCATTGATGCACATGCTAAGGATGCTGTTGTTTCAATCAGGGCTAATGGATCCAAATTTGCTTACGCGTCTGCTTCCATAGGAACAAGTTTATTGACGGCTTCTGATGGAATATTTGCAGAAGAAAATTTTGCCGGAAATGTGCCTTGGTGCGAAAATGCTTTCTATCTAACACGTCGGCCCTCTTTCACGCTTGATCCACTAGTCCATACTGGTGCATATTATGTACAGGAAGCATCAAGTATGTTTATACACTATGCATTATCTGTTATTCTTGGTGAACAACGTGATTTAAAGGCATTAGATCTTTGTGCATCTCCGGGAGGTAAAACAACTTTATTGGCTTCACTTCCTCATTTTAGGTTGGTTTTAGCCAATGAGATTATTCAGTCGAGAGTTCAAGCGCTATATGAAAATGTGGTGAAATGGGGTGCCTCACATGTTTTTATATCGAATAATGACCCTGAAGATTTCAATGCTCTTCAAGGTTTTTTTGATGTCGCCTTGATAGACGCTCCATGTAGTGGCAGCGGATTGTTTAGGAAGGATAGTGATGCTGCAGGTATGTGGAATCCTGAATTAGTTGACTTTTGTTCATCTAGACAAAAAAGAATATTAACTGATGGAACTAAAGCTCTTACAGAAAATGGCGTTTTAGTTTATTCTACTTGTTCTTACTCCATAGAAGAAAATGAACAAAACTTGGATTTTTTGATGCGTGAGGGTGAATATGAGTCAATTCAAGTTTCAGTAGACAAGCGCTGGGGAATTGTCGAAACTGAATCTCCCGTTCACCATGCTTATGGCTATCGATTTTATCCTGATAAGTTGAACGGAGAAGGATTTTTTTGTGCGTTTTTGCGAAAAAAAACTGGATGCTATTTTACTAGTCCTGAAGTGAGTCAAAAAAAAGTCGTAGAACCCCATTTTGATTTTATAAATCCTTGGGTGAATCCATCCAAGGAGTTGTCCTATTCCACTCATGATAAAGATGTTTTTGTAGTAGATGCAATAAATAAAGAAGATGTTCAGTTGCTTCAAAGAATATTAAACATAAGGAAATCAGGGGCACGTATTGGTTCGTTGTTGCGAAATGACATTATCCCTGATCACGAATTGGCCATGAGCTCCTTGTACTCGAGCGAAATTCGAAAAGTTGAGTTGAACAAAGAACAAGCATTGAAATACCTGAGAAAAGATGATTTTTCGTATGATATTAGCGAATTGGGGTGGATCCTGGCCACATATAAAGGGATTCCGATGGGTTGGATTAAGGTATTGTCGGGAAGAGTAAATAATTACTATCCTATGAAATGGAGAATATTGATGAGGAAATGATTTTGCCTTATTTTTACATTCTTAACTCACTGCTTTTTTTTAATAAGGAACAGTTTCATTATTAAGTTAATTTTTTTTATGCGCACTACTTATTTAATATTTTGTTTATTCATCTCTTTATGCTGTTTTTCTCAATCTGCTCAGCTCCTTCTGAAAAACTCGGGTAAGGGATTATATATAGATCACAAAGTTCTTCCTAAAGAAAACTGGTATAGCATAGGCAGAAAGTATGAAATCAGCCCAAGAGATATCGCTCCTTTTAATGGGCTTAGCTTAGATAAAGGGTTGTCGATTGGCCAGACCCTGAAAATCCCATTGATTTCTACGAATTTTAATCAAGATCAAGAAAACAAAACAGGAATTCCAGTAGCCCATGTTGTTGGTCAGAAAGAAGGGCTGCTTCATATAGCTTCTCAATACAATGTTACAGTTGCGCAACTAAAAAAGTGGAATAAGCTAAGTTCTGATCAAATCAATGTAGGGGATGAATTGGTAGTTGGTTTTGTAAAAGCCACAATACCTGTTCAGCAAACTACACCAACCGAAATTGCAAAGGTGGATAAAGTCATCGAGGCCAGGCCAAGTCCTGCTGTTCAGCAAGAGGTTAAAAAAAATGTTGTGGATGCACCACCCGCTCCCACGCTACCTCCTGCTGAAAAAAAAGTAGAGAAGCAACTAGAAAAAGTAGTAGATACACAAGTTGAGAAGCAGTCCAAAGTAGTTGATAATGCGAGTGTTTTAGCGACTGCTCCAAAGCCAATTCAGGGGGAAGCTTCTGCTAAAGGAGCTGGCTATTTTTCTTCATCATTCGCACAGCAATCAAAAGAAGGTAATCCTCAAAAATTAGAGGGATTTATTTATGGTGTATTCAAAAGTAGCAGTGGTTGGGATGATGGGAAGTACTATGTATTGCTAAATAGCGTTGTTCCTGGTACAATTGTAAAAATCAGTGTGAAGGGATCTGATAAGTCTATTTTTGCTAAAGTACTAGGGTCAGTTCCTCCGGGAAAAGAAAGCGATGGGATGACCATGCGAATGAGTAATAGCGCTGCATCCGCACTTGGAATTATTGAAACAAATACTGCATTGAGTTTGGTCTGGTTTAATTAATCTTTATTCGGTTTTTTTACGATACACATGTTTGTCTCTATATAATATCTACTCTTATAATGAATTTCAGATTGCTTCATCTATTAGAAGTAGGTTAAACTATGTGTTGTTTTATTTTGATTTTTGTGAAATAAAATAGAGGCACTATAAATGTGAATGAGTATGAATTATTTTCTTTTTCAATTGTATAGAATAGTTGTTCCGAAACGCATTCGCACAAAAATCCTTTTATCTCAACTTCAAAAAAAAATACCAGCATATTATACTTCAATACCTTCTAGTAGAAATGATGTTGAAGTGCAAGAATTACTCCAATTTATAAAGGGAAATGGTGTTCGAATTTTCCCTTATGAATTCACGAGTCAACATAATTTAAGTGATATAGCTGTATATGATGATTCAGCCTCCGGATTAAAGTACGTTTTACAGGATGGCAAAAGGCTTTATTTTAAAAGGCGTTGGTCTGCTGACCGGATTAAGCAATCATTCCATGACCTAACCCTGGAACAAGATGAAAAAAGTCCACACCGGTATCTTTCTGCAGAATTTGATTTGAGTGTGGATGATGTTCTTGCTGATTTTGGCGCTGCTGAGGGAAATTTCTCTTTGTCTGTTATTGAGCGCGTAAAAAAAATATACTTGTTTGAGGCAGATCAAGAATGGATTGAGGCATTGCAGTACACGTTTGCACCTTGGAAGGATAAGGTAGAAATAGTGCCTAAGTTTATTTCAGAAAAAAATGATGATCGCAATTGCTCTGGTGATACATATTTCAAGGATAAAGAGTTAAGCTTCATGAAGATTGATGTTGATGGTGGTGAGCGCGGTTTGCTTAAGGGATTTGAAACGATTCTTTCTAATCGAAAGCCGATGCGAATTGCCTTGTGTACTTATCATCAACATACCGACCAAAAGGATTTTACTAATCTGCTTGAAAAAGATCAATTTAAAGTAACTCCTTCTTCTGGATATATGATATTTTATTATGACAAAAAACTGCGTGCACCATATTTAAGAAGGGCATTGATACGGGCCACAAAAACAAATTGATATGAATTGGGAAATTTTAAAGTCTGAATATCTATTTAGTGATTTGTGGTTTACGGTGCGTAAGGATAGATGTAAGAGAAAAGATGGGGCCATTGTCGACCCATATTATGTATATGAATTTCCGGATTGGGTTACAGCAGTAGCTATTACTTCCGAGGGCGATTTTATATTCGAAAGGCAATATAGACATGCATTGGGCTTAACTATGATGGAAATTCCGGGTGGTTGTGTGGACTCAACTGATAAAGATCCTGAAGAGGCTATAGCCCGTGAGCTTATGGAAGAAACAGGGTATGAATTTGATTCGATCGAATTTTTAGGTAAGACTTCAGCAAATCCATCGACAAATAATAATTGGATGCATTTTTATTTGGCTACAGGTGGAAGGCTAAAAGCCTCGCAATCGTTAGATGCTAATGAAGAAATTGAAGTCGAATTACTAAAACTTGACGAGGTCAAGGCGCTATTAAGAAATAAGCAAATTGTTCAGAGTATGCATGCCACTGCTCTTTTTTATGCATTAGAAAAATTAGGGGAGCTAAAATATTAGTCTATCTTCTTATTTCACCTACAACAAAAATACTTCCACAAACTAAAATGAGGTCATTTGGACCTGCATTAATCTTGGCGTCTTCAATTGCTGCATTTACATCCTCAAATGATTTCCCTTCTAGTCTGATGCTTTTCGCTATTTTTTTTAATTCTTCATTTGTTAAGGCTCTAGGAATATGTGCTTGTGTAAAATAAAACGAAGCATCTTTCGGTAGCAATTCAATTAATGCAATGATATCCTTGTCTTTCGAGAAGCCTAAAACTAAGTGTAGCTTTTCATGCTTGATTGTAGGGAGCTGTTTTAAAATTTCTTTGATTCCATCGATGTTGTGTGCAACGTCGCATATTAATAAAGGTTCTAGTGATAATACATCCCATCTGCCTGATAAGCCAGTAGTTTGTTTTGTATGTCCTATGCCTGCTTTTACAGAGGATGCAGGCAGATCCCATCCAACTTGTTCAAGTATTTGAATTGCTGTTACCGCTGTAGCTATGTTTTCTTTCTGGTAAAGTCCGGGCATGTCTGATTGAAAGTCAAGCTCTTCCCCTGAAAGCATATCAGATAAGTGAACTGAGATGAGAGAAGGTGATAAATGAAATGCCGTTGAAGTATATTGTTTATCTGCGAAGTAAATAGCAGATCCCATTTCTGTTGCTCTTTTCTCAAAAATGTTTTTTGTTTCTGTTTGTGTTCTTCCAATGACAACTGGAATAGAGGCCTTAATGATGCCTGCTTTTTCTGCCGCAATCTCTTCAATTGTATTTCCAAGGATATGTGTGTGGTCGTATCCAATATTGGTGATAATTGAAATTTCAGGTATGATTACATTGGTGCTATCCAGCCTGCCACCAAGTCCTGTTTCAATAATGGCAATGTTAACTTGTTTTTCTTCAAAATAATCAAAGGCCATACCCACGGTTACTTCAAAGAATGAAGGCTGAACTTCTTCAATGAGTGGCATGATTTTGTGGGTAAATTTTTCAACAGATTCTTTACTAATCATCTCGCCATTTATTCGAATCCTTTCCCGGAAATCGGTTAGGTGTGGTGAAGTGTATAGACCTGTTTTGTAGCCTGCAAATTGAAAAATGGATGCTAGCATGTGGCTTACAGAACCTTTCCCATTTGTACCTGCAATATGGATGGTTTTTATTTTTTTTTCGGGATTTGAAAGGAAGTTACAAATGCTAATGGTGTTGTTGAGGTCATTTTTAAGAGCAGCCGGACCAATTCTACTGAACATGGGTAGTTTAGCGTAAAGGAATTGCAGGCATTCTTCATAATTCATATGGCAAAGATATTGAGTCTATGTTGTTAAAAAACAATGAATAAATAGTCAGACTTAGCTCGGGTTGGTTTGCTTGGCTGCTTTATCTTCGTGATTATGGAGATAATCTTGTGGCTGCCTGTTTCAATATTATTATTTACAGCAGGTATTCAGGTATTTTATTATTTAAGGTATTTTATCTTACTAGCCCTTTATAAGAAAAAGGAGCTTGAATTAAGTAGGGAAAATGCAGTTACTGTAATTGTTTGTGCTCGGGATGAAGCAGATGAGATTGCTAAAAACTTACCAGGTATTCTAGTTCAAGATTATAGAAGTAGTCATGAGGTTCTTGTAGTAAATGATAATTCAATGGATGATACCAAGTACCTGCTTGATGGACTATACAAAGACTTTAAACAGCTTCATGTTGTTGAATTAAAGCAAGAGGCCATGCATATTCCAGGGAAGAAATTTCCGTTATCTATGGGAATTAAATCTGCTAAGCATGAAGTGTTGCTTCTAACTGACGCTGATTGCATTCCTGCTTCTGAGCATTGGTTAAGTCTTATGCAGGCTGCTTTTAAGCCAGGGATAGAAATAGTTTTGGGCTATGGGGCCTACAAAGAAAGGAAGGGACTCTTAAATTGGCTAGTTCGGTTTGATACATTTCACACAGCACTACAATATCTTTCATTTGCTCTAGGTGGTATGCCGTATATGGGGGTAGGCCGAAATTTAGCATATAAAAAGGAGTTGTTCTTTAAGCAAAAAGGGTTTGCTTCCCACCATCATTTACCAGGGGGGGATGACGATCTATTTATCAATGGGTGTGCTACTGATCAAAACACAGCCATTGTGATTGATAAGGATGCCTTCACCTATTCAACTCCACCTAGAAATTGGACTGAATGGATTAATCAAAAGGAACGGCATAATGCAACAGGTAAATATTATAAGAAAAAGCATAAGGTTGTGTTAGGAATCTATCTTGCCTCTCACTTTTTCTTTTATCCTGCTTTTATTGTCACCCTATTTACCCATTATTGGCTTGTGGCTTTAATAACATTCGGCACACGATTTCTGATACAAGCTTTTGTGTTTTTTAAATCTATGAAAAAGCTTGGAGAGATTGACTTGTTCCCATTCTTTTGGCTTTGGGATGTATGGATGTTTTTTTATTATATTATTTTTATGTCCTCTATATGGAAGAAGCCAAAGACCCAATGGAATTAATTCTAAGCTATTTTGATGACTTTACAGATCACCAGATAGCGCAGTACAGAAAGCTTCAGTCATTGTATACTGAATGGAATGAAAAAATAAATGTCATATCACGAAAGGACATCGATTCTTTATATGAGCGTCATGTGTTGCATTCTCTTTCTATTGCAGCAAAATTTCCATTGAGTGAAGGGTTGGATATAATAGATATTGGTACTGGTGGTGGCTTTCCTGGAATTCCATTAGCTATTTTTTTTCCTGAAGTGAATTTTTATTTATCCGATTCGATTGCAAAAAAAATTAAAGTAGTGAATGAAGTTGCCGATGCGATAGGCTTGAAAAATGTAGAGGCTCGTCACGGCCGTGCAGAGGCTATTGTGGGCAGAAAATTTGATTTTGCTGTTTCAAGGGCGGTAGCTCCGTTGGCAGACTTGTGGAAGTGGGCAAAGCCGTTATTGCGAAATGAACGAAAGTTAGAGGATTATAAGAATGGGTTAATTTGTCTAAAAGGTGGTGACTTAACTGAGGAAATTGCGGTATCGGGACTTCGTCCACATGTCACCGAAATTCAGTCATTGTTCCCTGAAGAATACTTTCAGGAAAAGTTTATTGTGTATGTTCCTATCTAAACATACTTAATGTAGAAGTTATTGCAGGTTCATTGCAAATTATATATTTCCGAATCTCAATCTTAGTGTATACTTGCACATGCAGAAGTATGGCCACCATATTAGGGTTTGCGTTGTAGAAGATAATCATTTTCTGCGGCATGCTTTTGGCCAGATGGTTTGTAATGGTGTTGGATATGATCTTGTTGGTTCATACGATTCTGGCGAAGCTGCACTAGCGAACATCCCAACAATTTTACCCGATGTTGTGTTGATGGATATTGATATGGGTGTAATCTCTGGAATAGAGGCTGTTAGGGTTTTAAAAGAGAAATGTCCTCATGTTCAATTCATCATGTGCACTGTGCATGATGAAGAAGAAAAGATTTTTCAGGCCCTTAGTGCAGGGGCTAGCGGGTATCTGCTCAAGTCTACACAGCCAGATGCAATTCTTCTCGCGATAAAAGAAATGTATAATGGGGGTGCTCCCATGAGTAGTCAAATTGCCAGTAAAGTTGTTGCTAGTTTTAGAGTGAAAAGCCAAGTCAATAATGAAGCAATAGAAAAGTTATCTGCTAGAGAGGCGGAGATATTGTCAGAATTAGTAAATGGTCTATTATACAAGGAAATTGCTGTTAAGTTAGGCATCAGCCAAGAGACAGTTCGAAAACATGTTTATAATATTTATAAGAAGCTTCAAGTGAATAACAGAGTAGAAGCATTTAATAAATATTATGGTAATAATGGAAAGGGAGGCTAAGCGTTATAGATTGTTTGAGAATTCACTAACTCTATCAACTTGCTTTTTCGTTTCCGACACTGCGAATATTAAATCTGAATCTTCAGGAGTAATTTTTTCTCCTTCTCTTTTTCGGGCAGAAAGTACGTCGTATAGTTTTATTAAATTGTCTAATTCAAAAATTACTAAGCTCGGTCTGATTTTATGAAGGCTAAATTGAAAGATATCTCCATCTTCATGGCTAGGTAGCTCGGAGAGTGTTTTTAGAAATGCCTCAAATTCATTTAAAAAAATGCTAGATATTCTCCGGTTTAGAACAGGGTCCATGCCTGTCATATTATTTAAACGTTTGTAGGTCATTTTTAGAAATCAGATTGTTTTTTAGTGCAGTAATAAAAAGTATACTAAGTGTATATAAATTTAATATGTAATATAAAGATTTTTTGTTTTTAAAATTATAGTTGGAGGGGAAAAATCTAAAATATTATCATTTTTAAAATTCATAAGTATATCATTATCAATTTATTGAACTAATTTTTGCTAAAAATGCCATTAAGGATGCAATTGCACAGTTTGATGGTTGTAATCGTTTCATTTGGCGTTGATCATTATGAAATTTCGTAGAATTTATACTTTTTGGAACCTCCCTGTCTTCTCTTTTATCCTGATTTTGAACATCACAGGTTTTATCCTATGGTCTTC
>CANKGM010000022.1 GCA_947481355.1 Chitinophagaceae bacterium | reverse complement strand
GGTGCTGGTGCATGGGATGCAAAATCATATTTAAATATTTGGGTGTGCAATACAGTTTCTGGATTAACAGGGTATTCTAGTTTTCCAGGAGCTGAAATGGCTACTGATGGTATTGTGGTTAGATACGATGCCTTTGGTACTACAGGGAAGTTAGCTCCCCCTTTCAATAAAGGAAGAACGCTAACGCATGAAGTAGGTCATTGGCTTGGATTAAAGCATCTATGGGGTGATCAGCCTTGTGGAGATGATGGTATCGATGATACGCCTAAGCAAAGCGCTGGCAATTCAGGTGATCCAATCTTTCCAAAGCTTTCTGATTGTTCTTCAACTCAAGATGGTGACATGTTTATGAACTTCATGGATTTTACCAATGATGCAAGCATGGGTATGTTCACAGCTGGACAAAAAAAATCGATGCGTAACCTCTTCTCAGAAGGTGGTTTAAGAAACAGCTTGCTTAAATCAAAAGGATTAAATGCCGCATGGAATAACTTCGAACCGGAAATCATGCCTGTCAATACACGCAATTTAGCGGTCTATCCTAATCCCGTTCATGCATCTACTATAACTCTGCTAGTCAATACTCCGATGGGAGTTAACGGTCAGAATTTTGCTATTATATCTACCAATGGACAAATCGTTAAGACTGGGCATATTCTCGAAATGCAACAGCAAATCAACATACAATCGTTAGCACCAGGGATGTATCATATTAGATTAACGGATGTTGGGGCTTCTAGCTTCACTAATTTTATTAAGAACTAAGGTGATCTTTTTTTAACGCTTTTCACTTCTTTTTTCATCTTAACTTCGTTCAAAATCTATACTTGAAAGAAGAAATATTGTGGAATGACGACTACGCCAAGGGAAAGGTTATTTTGATTGATAAGCCCTTAACCTGGACATCGTTTGATGTAGTGAAGAAAATTAGAGGCTCTGTGCGGATTAGTAAAGTAGGGCATGCAGGTACGTTAGATCCACTTGCTACTGGATTATTAATAGTATGTACAGGGAAGTTTACCAAACAAATCAATACCTATCAGGCTGCTGAAAAAGAATATGAGGGAAGCTTTGTGTTAGGTTCAATAACAGATAGTTATGACCTTGAAACTGAGCCAAAGCTTCATGCTGAAATTGGGCATATCACGCCCGACATGATCCATGCAGCTACCAACAAATTCATTGGTGAAATCATGCAAGTGCCACCAATTTATTCAGCCATTAAAAAGGAAGGTACCCCTGCTTATGTATTGGCTAGAAAGGGAAAGGAAGTTAAAATGGAGGCTCGACCTATAACCATCAAATCTTTCGAAATCACCTCCATTGACCTTCCTAAAATTGAATTTAAAGTGGTTTGCTCCACAGGCACTTATATTCGAAGTCTAGCCTTCGATTATGGCAATGAACTGGGTTGTGGTGCATATTTGTCCTCTTTACGTCGAACCCGAATTGGTGAATTCACTGTTAACCAAGCAATGGATATGGAACAGTTCATTAAAGAGCTTGACCTAATAAGACCTCGAATAGCAGAAAAAATTGATAAAGGCTAGCGTGTTTTCCTAGGGTTTACGCTCTCTTTGAACCAAGAAATATAATATACCTCGAGCAGTTGGAGGGGATTGAGTAATTTGCATAAAAATTTCAATATGCTGGATAGTATAGTAAGTGCTATTGAAGACCTGAAGATTGGAAAGATGATCATTGTGGTGGATGATGAAGACCGTGAAAATGAAGGTGATCTAATAGCTGCTGCCCGAAATGTGACACCGGAAGTCATCAATTTCATGAGTAAGTTTGGTCGTGGGTTAATTTGTGCGGCATTAGAAGAGGAGCGATGTGATGAGCTGGGTTTAGAACTCATGGTAAATAACAATACCGCTTTACATGAAACAGCGTTCACTGTTTCAGTTGATCTACTAGGACATGGCTGTACTACTGGAATTTCAGCTCAGGACCGAGCAAAAACTATTCAATCATTTATTGACCCCAATACCAAGCCTAGTGACTTAGGCAAGCCAGGACATATATTCCCTCTAAGAGCTAAAAAAGGAGGTGTCTTAAGGCGTTCAGGACATACTGAAGCAGTGGTAGATTTGGCACGATTAGCAGGATTTGAACCTGCTGGGGCATTAGTAGAAATCATGAACGATGATGGAACCATGGCGCGACTTCCAGAATTGTTGGTCTTGGCTAAGGAGTGGAATTTAAAAATCATTTCGATAAAAGACCTCATTGAATATAGACTTAAAGAAGATTCACTGGTAGAGCAACTTGTTTCAGTGAATATGCCAACATTATATGGCAATTTTTCACTTAAGATATTTAAAGAGCGAAATAATCCATTAAGTCAAGAACATATGGCTCTTATTAAAGGGACTTGGGAAAAAGACGAACCTGTCTTAGTTCGTGTTCACTCTTCATGTTTTACGGGTGACATCCTTGGTTCATTGCGTTGTGATTGTGGAGAGCAGCTTCATGCCGCTATGCAGATGGTTGAGAAGGAAGGTAAAGGTGTAGTTTTATATATGAATCAAGAAGGCCGTGGCATTGGTTTAGTGAATAAACTAAAGGCCTACAAATTGCAAGAAGAGGGAATGGATACAGTGGAAGCCAATATCCACTTGGGCTTTCAAGCTGATCAACGCGATTATGGATTAGGCGCCCAAATACTAGGCAAATTGGGTATTTCAAAAATTAAATTGATTAGCAATAATCCTAAGAAACGGGCTGGCCTACGTGGTTACGGACTTGAAATTGTAGATACCGTACCTATTAAAATAGCATCAAATCCGCACAATGAAGATTACTTAAACACAAAACGAGATAAATTAGGACACGAAATCTAGATTTAGTTGCCTTAGTTGTTTGTCTCTGACTGCAACACAGTTATTTTTTTCTTTCGTTCAAAAAGCCGATCGAATTCTGTTCTGAACGATACATTTCCTCCCGTTCTATCGCGTTTTCCGGATGTCGATAATAGATCGAAATTACTTCGGTAGAAAAAGGAAGTTCTGAACTTTCCATCTGGTGTAATTTTATATTCTACATTAACATCTGGCAGGAATAAAAACGATTGTGTATTTCCAGCAAAAGTTGTTCCACCAACAGACGAGAAATTAAAGTCACTTCCAAAGGAGATAATCAATTTGTCATTTACCAATGATTTGATGAATTGAAGACTTACATTCTCCCTAAAATTATTTGGATTGCCAGAGCTCCCCGTATTATTACCATCGGCAGTCATTAAGGTTCTAGAATAATTCAAGTTTACATCAACGGCTGCGCCAAGTACTTTAGAAAAAAAGTTTTGTATACTGCTTGAAAGTATTCCATTGATAACACCCGATATGGTTGTGTTTATCAATTCACTATTTAAATCACTTGCCACAACAGCCGCTTGAGGAGCAAAACTTTTGAACACGATGAGGTACGTAGCTTGCTTACTCACTTCAAGAGCATCTCGATTGATTGTTTTGATTTTGCTATCAATGGTAGTATTGTTCCTTACAGAACTTCCTTGAGGTATTACAATTTGGAAGGTTGGGTTTGGTCTATTGAGCGTGCCGGTTAGGTTACATCGAACCTCTACATCACTAATTTCTCTGAGTACATCCGAACTTACTCCTGATATAGTTGAGTTACTTGGGTCTGTGAATAAGGTACTCATTCTTACTTTTTCTGCAAGATAGGTAGCGTCAATGTTGATGTCTGCATCATATGGATCACCTGTCCAACTGATATAGCTATTGCCATCCCCAACGAGTTTAAATGGTTTTTTGAAGATGTCTTGAAAGTTGAAATTATAATTTCCACTTTCAATATTATAGCGACCTAGTATAGAAAGTTTTTCAGTTGTTCCAGTATGAATTTTTAAGTTGCCATTGCCAATTCCTGAGATGATGTCGCCAGTTAACTCATCAAGTACAACATTCATTCTCAACAGGGGGGAAGCCGTTAAATCTAAATCGATAGTAAGATTTTCATTATTTAAACGATTATCTGATCTCATTTCTTGTCCAATCGTTTTCCAAACGATATAGTCAACATCAGCACTTTGTTTGCTTCCTCCCGTGGTAAGTATGTTTATAGTTGAACTATCTACTGGAATACCACTAATGTTCATTTGCATATCATCTTCAGGCCCGATGAAACTGAAGTTGAATTTTGCAATGGCCTTTCCATGGAAAAGATTGTTGTTTTCTTTTCTGGTATTTAAGACTAACATCTTTTTTGAATTGGCCGTGATATTGTATTTAAAGTTTTTGAAAAAATGATGTTCAAGGTTTCCTTTCACAAATGCTTGATTGCCATAAATATCCTTTAATTCAATGGTGCCAAAGTTGATCATATCTGGCTTGAATACAATAACAGGGTCTAATAATTGATAGGTACATTGGGTATAGGCAACGGTTAATTTTCCGTTATCTACTTTTATTTCTCCTGTCAAATCAGGCTCTTCAAGTTTGCCATGTATTCTTAACTTGCCATTACATTCTCCTTCCATATTGCTGAATACAACACCTAGGTATCGTTCCAAGATAGAGAGCTGTACATTTTTGATATCAAGGTCTGTATCAATTTCATTCTTTGTACTATCTGAAAGATTGAGTTTGCCTTTTATTCCGAATAAATAATCAGGGTTATTAGATTCTACAAAGTAGCTAGCGCGTTTTTCTGTATTGTCCCAAAAGGCATTGATGCTAGTTATCCCGATTGAATCATCTTCAAACCTGGTTTTGTCTGTTTGCGCATTTAGATAAAGCTTTAATTTATCAAATGGATCTTCAATCGTAAGATCACCTGTGGTAATCCCTTGTATTCTAGGCTCTTTTAACACAAAAGGGAGTAAGTCCCCTAAGTTCACTTTAGTAAGCGCCAGAATGATGTTTTGAGGAGTATTGGCTTCGGGCGGGAAGGCTAACACACTAATGACTTGTTCGCCATTGCTGATTTTAAAATTAGTAGCGTTAAGTTTTGATTTGCTTAACAGTATTTCGCCATCTTTCTCAATGTGCCATGTTTTTTCGTTGAATACAAGAGAAGAAGGGTTGAAGTGAATCAATACACCTTCGTCTACATTACTTACAGAGGCAGATAGTTTTGCGCCATATTCTGCTTGTTCTGAAAAGGTATTTATATCAACCAATGATTTTTCACGGGATGCATGGATTGTTATTTCATTATTAGGAAAAGATAAGCTGTCGTTGAATACTAACGAACTTGCTTTGGACTTAATCATCAAGCTATCGAAGTTGCCCTCTCCTTTGATGGTGTAATCATACACTGCAATTTTTTTATACGTAAACTTTGGTACCTGTGCAGAAATACTGAATACTCTGTTTTTGGTATTGATGCTGCCTGATAGTGTACTATTATTAAATCCTGAGATTCCATTGTTTAGGATTTTCAAGAATGAGGAGGTGTTCTTCAACGTAATATCAAATGCAATATCTTGGTCTTTGGTAAGTGGGGAATGCTGATTAAAATAAAGAGGATAGAATTGACTAAAATATTGGCTAAATGTTGGACCCAATTGTGCAAATTCAAAGTTTCCCTGCATGTTTACTTCAATATCACTTCCGCGCAAATTAAACGTTCTGTAATTGTTTTTAGTTTGAGTATATGCCATCAGGCTATCCATTACATAAGCTTGGTCATTTTTAAATATAATCAGGTCGTATAATTTCAAATTTCCTATTATGTTTTCTAAGGTATTGCCTACGATTTCTGCTCTTGCTCTTGCTGCAAACTTCAATGGGAGTGAGGTTAGGCCTAAATTTTTTAGATTAGAAGAAAGTATTTGGGCTTCTAACCTTGTTTTCGGCAGTTGTTCGCTTAGGTTTATATTCAAAGCAAGCCCTGCTTCGATATTATTATCACGTATGCTAAGTTTAGATTCAATCAACTTGTTTTGAAACTTCCCCGCAAGAGTTAAATTACTATATTGATATTTGTTGAAAAATAAACTATTGATATTGGATTCAAAGTTTAATTCCTGTGCGTTTTTAGTGTTCACTGCGAATTTTCCTGATGCTGGTCCTAGCTGATCAATCCCCAAGAGTTTAGACCCATTGAATTTAATTAGCTCTCCGGTCATATCCACGTTGATATTTTTCGAAGCAATATCATAGAGATTTAGTTGAGTTGTTATGACTCCCAATGCTGTGTTTAAGTTTCCCTTTATTGCAAGGTCTTTTATGGTGCCATTTATGTCTCCCTGAAATGCAGTATTACCTATAGCCGCTAAGTGTATATTTTTTATTTTTTTTAAATCGGGGTAGAAGGTGAATACATCTTCAGGGGAAGTATTCAGTTGGGTATTTTCTAATGTGTATTTTAATTGTGCCGGATCTGGTAATCCAGTCATACTAAAATTTCCTTTTAATACAGTGCTTTTGCCATACTTAATCTGTAGGCCAGAACTCTTCATGTTGCTTATGGTTCCTGTTGCATGGCCATCTAATTCTAATTCAAGTTCTAGGTTTTTTACTTCTGGAGCAAAAAAAGCAATGTCTTTAAAATTTATATGCGAGTTGCTGAATTTTCCATCAAGATTTACCCTAGTAATGAAATAAAGCATATCATCATTGAAGGAGGTATAGCGCATCGTAAACGAGTTACCAATTCTACTATAGGGGGTAAGAATTTCTAGATCAGTAAACGTCATAGCACGAGGATGCATCTTCATCAAGGCACGCAGTGAATTGATTTTAAAACCACTTCGTTCTTCTGTTTTTAATTGTATTTGGGCGGACATGGTATCTTGCAGCAGACGTATGTTTTTTATTTCCCCATCAATTTTTTTGAATAAAATATGCTGCTCATCAAAATGGGAATACATTGTTCTATGGCTTTGAATATCTGAGCTGAATGTTCCGTTTTCTAGATTGAGTTGTTCAACTTTTATATCCCATTGGTCTGGGTTCCAACGAGCATATATATCATCTTTTGGAATTAATGCTGCAGGCCTTTTACCATCGTATTGTTTGATTCCAAAAATTGGTGCTTTTATTTCAATCTCATCAATCTTGATTGTTTTCTTTTTGAGGTCGATATCTTTAGCCGATAAATTAAGTTTCGCCAACGATAGATTCATGTCTTCGCCACGCCATCCATCTTCTTTTATAAACCTAAATTGAGTGATTTCAAGTTTTTCCAATGCCAGTTTAATGTTGCTATTCGATTTGGCTTGTTTTGGGGAGGAGAACGCGTCGAGGATAAATTGAGTGTTCCAAACTGAATCAACTCGCTTTAAGTGGAAAAAGCCTTTTTCTAGACCAATGTAATGAAAGGTTACATTATCTTTCAGAAAGAACCAATCGGTGATTCGAAGTTTTGCAGCCGCTGCGTACAACAACGTGTCTTTTTGTTTATCTCGAACCAATACCCCTTCCAATATGAATTTGTTGAAAGGAGAAATGTCTACCGACTTAATCTTAATCTCTGTCTTGAGGTTTTTGCTTAGTGTATTAGTTGCGTATCCAACTATGTATTCTTGAACAGGTCTCAAATGGATTAAACCCCAAATGACTAAGAACAAGCTCACTAGGCTAATCAAAAAGTAAGTCGTTATTTTTTTTATCCTTTTCAGTAAGTTGCTTTGTTGTAAAATTAATGTATCCTGCCTAAAGACAGCAGGCTTGAATGTGAATTAACGCTTCTTTGCATTAGCGACATTAAATCAATAGGCTTCGGCATCATCATCACCTCTGTAATCACCAATTGCTTCTATTTTTTTTATCTTTTTATGGGTCCACCCCATTTGAATTAATTCGGTTCTTCCTATCTCTCCTCTGTTTTGAACTTTATATCCCATTTCTTCTAATGCATTGGCGATATTTTTTGAAAAATCATGTTCAATCATCACTTGATCTGGGAGCCATTGGTGATGGAACTTCGGATTGTTCACTGCATCTTTTGGCGATTGATGAAAATCGATAATGTTTACTATTGTTTGAAATACTGAAGTAGGAATAGTCGTTCCACCAGGTGTACCAACTACTAAGTATGGTTTGTTGTGTTTTAAAACGATAGTAGGAGACATTGAACTCAGCATCCTTTTTCCAGGCGCAATGGCGTTGGCTTCTTTTCCTAGTGCTCCATACATATTAGGTACTCCAGGTTTTACAGTAAAGTCGTCCATCTCATTGTTTAATAAAAATCCTCCTCCTCCAACAACCGTTTTTGATCCATATCCGCCGTTCAGAGTGGTGGTAACGCTTACTGCATTTCCATATTGATCGGCAACAGAAAGATGAGTGGTTTCTTCACTTTCCGGATTAATATTTCCTGGCTTTATTTGTGTGCTGGGGGTCGCTTTCCCAGTAATAAAATCCTGCATTCTCAATTTAAGGTATGCATCACTGCCAAGTGTTTGTACAGGAACTTTTACATAATCTTGGTCACCCATGAACTCAGCTCTATCGGCATAGGCTCTCCGTTCAACCTCTACCATTAATTGAACAGAAGCAGAAGTTTGAAAGCCTAATTTTTCTATATGTCTATCCTCAATCATTTTTAACATCTGCTTCATTAGCAAACCGCCACTACTCGGCATGGGCATGCCAATAATTGTATGGCCTTTATAATCGAATTGTATAGGTTCACGTTCAATTGCTTTATATGCTTTTAGGTCTTCTTTGGTGATGAGGCCATTCCCTCGTTTCATTTCCGAGCTGATGAGTTCAGCGGTTTCCCCCTCATAAAAACCCTTCATGCCTTGATCACGAATTCGGATAAGGGTAGCTGCAAGATCTTTTTGAATCAGGGTATCACCCTCTTTCCAGGGTTGGGTTTTTACAAATACGGGAATAACGGTATTGTATTGAAGAAATTCCTTGCGATCTTCATTAAATGATTCAGCTTGAGAAGCCGTAATCGCAAAACCATTCGCTGCAAGATCTATTGCAGGCTGAATAATTTCCTTGAAGGATAGTTTTCCATATTTATGTGTGGCAAAAAAACCAGCAACTGATCCAGGTACTCCACTAGCTAAGTGGCCATTCTGACTCAGGTTTAGTAATGGATTTCCCAAACTATCCAAATACATATTTTTGGAGGCAGCAGAGGGAGCTTTTTCACGATAATCTATGGTAATGGCTTTCTTTTTATCTGTGTACCCTACTAGAAAGCCGCCACCACCAATATTGCCGGCAACGGGATACACTACTGCTAAAGCTAGTTGTGTAGCAATGGCTGCATCGAAGGCATTGCCACCTTTTTTTAAAATCGATAAACCTACTATACTCGCTAATGGATGTGCGGAAGAAACTGCACCTTGACTACCGATTGCCTTCTTTTGAAAAGTGTAATGAAAGGCGTCTATGCTGTTGGTTTTTTCTTGAGCAGAACCCAAATAAGGGATAAACAGCTGGCATACTACACAGACAAAGAAGGTAAATTGAAATGGAATTCTTTTCATCTCATAAAGATAAAGATGATTTTAAAAGTATTTGCCATGAAGGTAGACTGAATCGGTCCATTTCTTTACTTTTAGTCATTATTAGGTATTACTGTTCTAAAAGAAACTAATTGCTATGATGAGGCTTATTAGATATATACATGTATTCGCCCTTTTTGTTTTCTTTTTATCGTGTTTTGTGGGCTCCGCAACCGCACAAAAGCCTTCTCAACAAAATAGTGCAGAAATACTACATGCTATAAAGAAGCTCAACGTATTGGGGTCTGTACTTTATGTAGCAGCTCATCCAGACGATGAGAATACCAGGTTGCTTGCTTATATGGCAAAGGCCCGACAATATCGGACCGGATATTTAGCCTTGACACGTGGAGATGGAGGTCAGAATCTTATTGGCGATGAACAAGGAGTGGAATTGGGACTAATTAGAACACAAGAATTATTGGCTGCTAGAAGGGTTGATGGAGCAGAACAATTTTTTTCACGTGCATTCGATTTTGGGTATTCAAAAAGCACGGAAGAAGCCTTACTTTTTTGGGACCATGAAAAAGTTCTTTCCGATGCCGTTTGGGTCATACGAAAGTTTCGTCCGGATATCATCATTACCCGATTTCCAGAAGACAATAGAGCAGGACATGGACATCATTCAGCTTCAGCCGTTATTGCGCATGAAGCCTTTGTGGCAGCAGCAGACCCAAAGCGATTTCCTGAGCAATTCAATTATGGTGTAACGACTTGGCAAGCAAAACGCATCATGTGGAACACATTTAGTTTCGGAGGAAATAATACAACCGCTGAAAATCAACTAAAAATTGATGTTGGAGATTATATTACACTATTAGGTAAAAGCATCGGTGAAATTGCGGGAGAAAGCAGAAGCAATCATCGTAGTCAGGGATTTGGATCTTCCTTGTCTAGGGGTCAAGTCATGGAATACTTCGACCATATCCAGGGTGATAAAGCGTCAACTGATCCTATGGAATCCATTGATTGCAGTTGGCAGCGTGTATCCCAAAAGCTTTCTATCGAATCAGTAGTATCTCAGTTGATTAACGGATTTGACATGCAAAATCCGGCGTTATCTATTCCACAGCTAATCGAGTTAAGAAAAAAAATAACTGGTATAGAAGACCGCTATTGGAAACAAATCAAATTGGCTGAGGTTGATCGATTGATTCAGATGTGTGCTGGACTTCACCTTGAAGCATTAACAGGCGAGGATTATGCTGTTCAAGGTGATACATTGAAGTTTGCCATTTCAATAAATAACCGTTCTAACGTAGAGATCAAGTTGAAAAAGATTCGTGTAGAAAGTATAGAAACTACACCCAGTCAGTTGTTGAAAAAAAATCAAAATTGGTCACTGTCCATTGCGCTTCCTGTTTCTCTAGATAAGCCGATTACTCAACCATATTGGTTAGAACATGAAATGAATAAGGGATCTTTTAACGTGGTTGATCAACAATTGATAGGCATGGCAGAAAATTCTCTTGTATATACAGTTGATGCTGTTGTTGAACTGCTTGGAGAGGAAATCGTTTTTCCCATTCCAGTTCAACATAAACACGTTGATCCGGCCAAGGGCGAAATTTTTCAACCGATATATGTTGTTCCTCCGATTTCAGTAATGTCCGAGCCTGCAGTATTGGTAGTAAATAAAAACAAGCCAGTTAGTCCAAGTTTTAAAGAAACCATCATTCCCAATTCCACGATTTTATTTGATAGTATATCGATTGGTAACTCAACATGGTCAAGTCGAATGAAAGGACCTATCCGCTTTGAAGGAGGCTATCCTAAATCATATTCTATTGAAATGCCTGTATCCGAAATTGGAAATCGTGTCGAAAAAAAATCACTTATCCTTCAAGGATATCAAGGGATGAATACAACTCTTTTTGATAAGCGAATGAAGACTATTCAATACGAGCATATCCCAACACAACATTATTTTCTACCCAATACAACTAAGTTTATGCCGGTTGACCTAAAAACAGCCGGTTCGAAAATTGGATATGTAGCAGGGGCGGGTGACAAGGTGCCTGCGGCACTTGAGCAGATGGGCTTTGCTGTAACTATGCTTTCACAAGATGATATAGTTGCAGGTAAACTAAATCAGTTCGATGCTATTGTTATGGGTATTCGATTGTATAATGTACATGAGTGGCTTGAACAAAAACACGATATCCTTATGGATTATGTAAGGCAGGGGGGGAATATGGTTGTTCAGTATAATACGAGTAGCAATTCAACTTTTTTTAGAGAGAAGATTGGTCCTAAGTCGTTTACTATTTCAAGAAATAGGGTTACGGAAGAAGATGCAGATGTTGAATTTATTGATGAGAGGGATCCTATCCTTAATTTTCCAAACAAGATTAGTAAAAATGACTTCAGTGATTGGATTCAAGAACGTGGAATTTATTTTGCAGAAAATTTCAAACCCAACTATCGCTCTGTACTCTCTATGCATGATAAGAGTGAATCTGCGTTGGACGGCAGTCTCATCGTCTGTAACGAGGGTAAGGGAAGATTTATATATACTGGCCTAGTGTTTTTCAGGGAATTGCCTGCAGGCGTTCCTGGAGCTTTTAGGCTTTTTGCTAACATTGTTTCTAACCCAAATAAAAAAATTAATGAGTCAAAATAATTTACGAAGATCCCCTGGATTTGCCTTAGTTGTTGGTATCGGTTTTGGATTACTCATTGCATTGCTTAGAAAAAAAATGGCACTTGGTTTATTAATAGGATTAATAGTAGCAGCCATTATATACAAGCGAGACAAACGATGAAAAGGCTAGATAAAGATAACTTAGATAGCGCGCCAGTTTTTCCAACATGGGGATATTGGTATGTTATTATCATATTGCTATTGGTTGTAGAGATCTTGATTTTTAACTCCATTTCAAATTAAGCTCTTGGGATACATTGATTGGATAGTTTTATTATTGACCCTCCTCTTTGTAGTATTATATGGAGTATATAAGGGTAAGTCTATCCATAATATCGATGGATATTATAGAAGTAACAGGCAATTACCATGGTCAATGGTCATGTTAGGTGTCATAGGCACGCAAGCAAGTGCGGTTACATTTCTTTCTGCACCCGGACAAGCCTATACAGATGGGATGAGGTTTGTGCAGTATTATTTCGGACTTCCATTAGCGATGATCGTACTCTGTATTACGTTTATCCCACTCTTTCATAAGTTGAATGTCTATACTGCTTATGAATACCTTGAGAAACGATTTGATCGAAAAACACGTTCTTTTGCTGCTATATTATTTTTGCTTTCTAGAGCCTTGTCTACCGGTATAAGTATCTATGCGCCTGCAATCATTCTTTCATCCATATTAGGTTGGAATATATACCTCACGAATTTTCTCATGGGAGGGATTGTTATTTTTTATAGCATAAGTGGTGGCGCTAGGGTTGTTGCCTATACTCAACAAGTGCAGATGATTATCATTTTTGCAGGATTGATTTTAGCTGGATACTTAATTGTTGATTTACTCCCTAATGAAGTTGGATTTTTTTCAGCATTGAAACTCGGAAAAGATTTTGGTAAGATGAATGTTATTACAACGGGAATATCTGAAGGTCGATTCAATTGGAATGATAGATTTAATATCATCAGCGGTATCATAGGTGGATTTTTCTTAGCACTCTCTTATTTTGGTACAGACCAAAGTCAGGTAGGCAGATACTTGAGTGCAAGTTCAACAAGACAAAGTCGTATTGGATTATTGATGAATGGAGTTGTTAAGATTCCCATGCAATTTTTTATTTTATTATTGGGTGTACTCGTCTTTGTGTATTACATGTTCCATGCTTCTCCTTTATATTTTAATCAATTGGCTATCGATAAACTAAAAGCTACATCCTATAAGTCTCGAACAATTGAATTGGAAAATGCCTATAAAGAGGTGTCCGTCGAAAAAAAGGTATACTTGAATCAGTGGCTGACTGACCGAAATGCTTCGTCTAAATTAAAATTGGATGAATTAGAAAGGAAAGAAGAAATGATGAGGGACGAAGTAAAGGGTATGATAAAAGCCTCTAAAATACCAGTAGAAAGTTCTGATACCAATTATATCTTCATTCGGTTTGTGATGGATCATATGCCTCATGGATTAGTCGGATTATTGATTGCCGTTATATTCCTTGCTGCTTGGGGGAGTATTTCAGCTGCCTTGAATTCATTGTCTGCTTCTTCATTAATCGATTTTCATCGACCGTTTATAAATGATAGTTTGAGTGAAGCTCAAGAGTTTACCTTATCTAAACGCTATACATTTCTTTGGGGCGTCTTTTGTGTGGTATTTGCCCAGTTCGCAACTGGTATGGGGAGTTTGATTGAAGCAGTTAATATATTAGGATCTTGGTTCTATGGGGTTATGCTGGGCATATTCTTGGTTGCATTTTACCTGAAGCAAGTTGGAGCCAAGGCGGTATTTTATGCAGCTATTGCCGGTGAAGTACTCGTATTAGTCATGTATTTCTGTACCGATATTGGATGGTTGTGGCTTAATGCAATAGGGGCATTAGCCGTGTTGTTATTTGGACTTTTACTACAGTGGATTTTGCCTAGCGCTAAAACAGTTTGAAAACTAAGTTGAATGTAAATGTTAGCCGATCGTGTTAACCAGAAAAGAGGAGGTGTGCCCGGGGCGGGAATTGAACCCGCACTCGCTTTACAGCGAACAAGATTTTAAGTCTTGCGTGTCTACCAATTTCACCACCCGGGCGATTATTGAAAAAGCAATATTTTATCAATAAGGTATAAAGAGAGGCTAATATATTATACTTCGTGAAGTGTAATAATTGCATTACCGCTCAACACGTGCGCAAGATACTAAAAGGGATTGAAATTCTTAAGCCACTTTTGATATTTTAGCCCATCTTTTCGCTAACTTTTTTAAACTTTACTAAACTTCTCATCATAAGAAGCTTTGTCTAACCCGGAATATGAAAAATAGCCTTTAATTCTCCTGTTCTTGCCAAAGGAATATCCAACTATATATGCTGATATTCTAACTTTTTGTATTAGTTTCAATCCTTAACCTGAGGGAAAGCAGAGATGTAGTTCATCGTTCATTACTCAGGCATATGAATTTAAAAGCCTCAATTTCAAAATTAAAATCTTGATGATGTTAAGGGAAAATTTTTCTTTTTCGAGTGTAGTTAGCAAATTGACAATGCTAGTTGGATTGTTTAGCTGTCAATTGTTGTCTGCTCAGCAAAAACTCGATCTATCCGATTTGTCGAGCTTCAACAATCCAGGTGGAAACTGGCATATCGCTGGCGATGTGCAAGCGGATATTAATAAATCCCATACTATGACGTTTAGTCCTGGTGTTGGTATTTTGGTAAATCTCCCAAATCCAACTGATAGAGAGGATTTATACACCAAGTTTAAGCATGGTGATATTGATATTGAGTTGGATTGTATGATGGCAAAGGAATCAAATTCTGGAATTTATTTGCAAGGGCGATATGAGTTACAATTATTAGATAGCTGGGCTGTATTGAATCCAAAATCTTCAGACATAG
>CANKGM010000021.1 GCA_947481355.1 Chitinophagaceae bacterium | reverse complement strand
TCATCAATAATGATGTGCTTAAGTTAGAACCAGTAAAAAATAAAGGAGTAATTAGAGTTTATATTAAGCCAGATAGCCTTTCAAAACCTGCTTATAAGGAGCTCTTGGGAGATAAATTGGTTTACGCCAAAACGTCTAAAGGACCTCATTTTCAATTTAGCTATTCTAAAGTAGACGACTATCAAGAAAATCTTGATAAATACTTTGCAGTTCACCCAGAAGTCAATCCGGTGGCTGTTGACCCTGTAAGTGATCCAGAATTTTTTGGACCATTGGTAAACTTCCTTTTCCCATTACTCATGTTTGGTTTACTATTCGTTCTTATGATGAGAAAGATGGGTGGTGGATCAGGCGGCGGCGGTGGCGGCGGTGGTATTTTCAATATTGGCAAATCCAAGGCTCAATTATTCGATAAGGGTACAAAAGTGAATATCAATTTCAATGATGTAGCTGGACTCGAAGAGGCAAAGCAGGAAGTAATGGAAATTGTAGATTTTTTAAAAAACCCAAAGAAATATACAGCTCTAGGAGGTAAAATTCCTAAAGGTGCATTGCTTGTTGGTCCTCCCGGAACAGGTAAAACATTGCTTGCAAAGGCTATGGCGGGTGAAGCCCAAGTGCCATTTTTCTCAATGTCTGGATCGGATTTTGTTGAATTATTCGTAGGAGTTGGTGCCAGTAGGGTTCGTGATCTATTTAAGCAGGCAAGGGAAAAAGCACCATGTATCATATTTATAGATGAGATTGATGCCATTGGACGTGCACGTGGAAAGAACATGATGATGAGTAACGATGAGCGTGAAAACACCCTAAATCAGCTGCTTGTTGAGATGGATGGTTTCGGAGGTGATAGCGGAATTATCATTCTAGCGGCAACAAACCGTCCTGATGTATTGGATAGCGCACTATTAAGGCCAGGTCGATTTGATCGTCAAATCAGCATTGATAAGCCAGATGTAAAGGGAAGGGAAGAAATATTCCATGTGCATCTCAAGCCAATTAAACATTCTGACAAACTTGCTATTCACAAATTAGCAGAACAAACTCCTGGTTTTGCTGGAGCTGATATTGCAAACGTATGTAATGAAGCTGCATTGATTGCTGCACGTAAGGGAAAGACGCAGGTTGAAATGGATGATTTTCAAGATGCCATCGATCGAGTAATTGGTGGATTAGAAAAGAAAAATAAAATCATACTTCCTGAAGAGAAAAAAATTATTGCATATCATGAAGCAGGCCACGCAGTTTGCGGTTGGTATCTTGAACATGCATATCCACTCCTTAAAGTAACGATTGTGCCCCGTGGTGTTGCCGCTCTTGGGTATGCACAGTATACACCGAAGGAGCAATATCTTTATGATGTTGAACAGTTAACAGACCAAATGTGTATGACTTTAGGCGGAAGAGCTAGTGAAGATATTTTCTTTGGTAAAATTTCTACAGGGGCTCAAAACGATTTACAGCAAGTAACAAAGCTATCCTACGCCATGGTTACTGTATATGGAATGAATGAGAAGGTTGGCAATGTAAGTTTCTATGATCCTCAACAAGAGAGTGTATTTACTAAGCCATATAGCGAGGAAACAGGAAAAATCATTGATGAAGAAGTTAGGGGATTGGTTGATAAAGCATATCAGCGAACTAAGGCATTGTTAACTGAACGTAAAGCAGAAGTAGAAAAAATCGCATTGGCCTTGTTAGATAGAGAGGTTTTGCATCAACAAGATGTAGAAGATCTTATCGGAAAAAGACCATACGAAGAGAAAAAGATATTTGCAAGTGATGAAGTTGTTGGTTTACCACCTGTTGTAGATTTGACTTCTACAGAGCCTGCTGCCGTTGAAGAAAAAAAGTCTGAAGATAATAAAGCAGAGTAAACATGAAAGCCTCTTCAGCCAAAGAGAGTATTCTTAAGCACATCAGAAAGGCGCTTACTCAACCAGTGCCTGCTCCTTTTCAGCAGATTGAAAAGATTGATTTTTCATTTACTCCTTCAGAAGAGGATCTTGCAGTATTGTTCGCAGAAAAGTTTACTTCACTTCTTGGTCAATTTTCTTTTTGTATAGATGAAGAAGATTTGGTTAATCAAATCAAAGCGTTAGCGATTACACAAAAATGGAATGAGGTTTTTTGTATTGATGAAAATCTTCGCAATGCATTTACCTCTTTTGGGTTTGATTCCTTTTCTGAAAAGTCCTTGGCCGAATCGGATGTATCTATAACTCGTTGTGAATTATTGGTAGCAAGAACTGGATCTATGGTACTTTCTTCCATGGAGTCTTCAGGTAGAACCACAAGTGTATATGCACCTATTCATATTTGTATTGCAAAAAGTAGTCAGATTGTATATGATGTAAAGGATGCATTAATTTACCTGCAAAAAAAGTATGGCGATAATATTCCCTCACAAATTTCATTTGCAACAGGCCCAAGTAGAACTGCTGACATTGAGAAAACCTTAGTAGTGGGAGTACATGGTCCTAAGGAGGTATATTGTTTTCTTCTCGATAAATAAGTACAACAGAATCTTCTATATCATTTACTGAGTATATTTGAACATGGAAATCCCTGCTGAAAAAAAAATATATTTTCTTTCCGACTTTCATCTTGGGGCCCCTAATCATGCCCAAAGTCTTGTCAGAGAAAAAAAGATAGTTTCCTTCCTAGAAGAAATATCAAATGATGCAGCAGAAATATTCATTGTAGGCGATCTATTTGATTTTTGGTTTGAATACCGCAGTGTAGTGCCGAAAGGATATGTTAGAATTCTAGGCAAAATTGCAGAACTAACCGATAGAGGCATCCCAGTTCATTTCTTTACAGGAAATCATGACATGTGGATGTCTGGCTACTTTGAAAATGAATTAAATGTTCAAGTCTATCAAAATCCCAAGGTGTTTTCCTATAATAATAAGAAGTTTTATATAGGCCATGGTGATGGATTGGGGCCTGGTGATTACGGGTATAAATTCATAAAGCGCATTTTTCGTAATCCAATTTGTGCCTTTTTATTTGGACTAATTCCACCCCATTTTGGGATAGGGCTGGCAAATTATTTCAGCAAAACAAGTCGTGCTAGTACAGGGGAAAGTGATGAAAAATTTCTTGGGGAACAAGGGGAGTGGTTAATTACTTATTGCAAAGACATCTTGAAAGCAGAGGCATTCGATTATTTCATTTTTGGGCATAGGCATTTACCAATCGACTTTAGCCTTTCTGCAGAAAGTAAGTATATTAATTTAGGTGATTGGATTAAGTATGATTCTTATGCTGTTTTTGATGGTTCCGAACTAACGTTAAAGCAGAACCTTCATGCGTAAATTTTTTCCATCATTACTATGTTGCTTTTTTTCCTTTAGTTTTATCTATGCACAGCAATTCCCTGTCCCTATATTACATCATGAAATAATTGGGGATTATGTTTATGTAAAAGCAGATGAGCTTGGTAATGTTTTTGCACTTACTTCAGGCGGGCAATTGAAAAAGTTTAATTCGAATTTTGATTCCATAGGTGTTTTTAATGATGTTAAACGTTTAGGAAAAGTAAATCATATTGCCTTTGGTAATGCCTTAAGAACTGTATTGTATTTTAAGCAATATCGAAATATTGTTGTTCTTGATAGATTGATGCAAGTAGTAAATAGGATTGATTTAAAAAAGCACTCTCTTTTTCAAGTTGAAGCGTTAGGCCCTAGTTACGACAACAAGATTTGGGTTTTTGATGAGCAAGAAAGTAAGTTGAAAAAATTAAGTGAAGAAGGTGCTGTATTATTTGAAACATCAGATCTCAGGATTGTATTTTCAGAAGCCATATCACCTTCTATTGTGATTGACAACGGTGGATTTGTCTATCTCTATGACCCTTTAAAAGGACTCTATATTTTTGATTATTATGGAGGGTTTAAGAAAAAAATTACTTTATTAGGATGGAAGGATATTCAGCCTTTAGGTAAAAACATCCTTGGAATAGGTAGTGAAAAGGTGTTTGTTTTCACTCCTGGAGATGTTAGTATCAACGAAATCAAAATCCCATTAGGATTGGAAACGGCAAAGCAACTAACTTTTATGGCTGATGGATGTATCGCGCTTTATGACGATAGAATTGTATCCTATAAATGGACTAAATAATTTTGTTATATTTATATCATGCAAGATCTAACTAATAAAATCTTACTCAATAATCCCATTGGTGATTATTTGGTCGTTGGATTAGTCTTGTTAATTATTTTTATCCTGAAAAAACGAGCAAGTAAGAATATTACTAGACTCATTTTTTTTCTTTTCCGAAAGTTGGGCAGAAGAATAAATGAAACTGAGTTTTTTGAACTCATCTTAGCGCCATTAGAAAATTTCATTGTTTTTTTAACTGGGTACCTTGCTTTTGGGGGACTTGTCTTTCCGAAAGCGTTTAGATTCAATATATTAAAATCAACTTCTCAAGATTTGATTTCAGGTCTTGCTACAGGAGTGCTAATTTATCTTTTCTTTTATACTATCCTTAAGGTGATTGATTATATGGCCATTGTGTTGGAGAAGAAGGCCAATCAAACAAAGGATTACACCGACAATCAATTAATTATTTTCTTTCGTGAGTTTTTAAAGGTATTGGTAATCATAGTTTGTATTCTAGTTATCATCCGATTTATATTCAATCAGGATATTACAAAAATTCTTGCTGGTCTTAGTCTTGCAGGAGCTGCCCTAGCCCTTGCGGCAAAGGAAAGTATAGAAAATCTTATTGCTTCTTTTATTATATTTTTTGATAAGCCTTTTACTGTGGGAGATATACTTAAGGTTCATCAAGTTAATGGAACTGTTGAAAAAATTGGGCTTCGAAGTACACGAATTAGAACTACTGAAAGAACATATGTGACAATTCCCAATAAGCAGATGGTAGATAGTATTGTTGATAATATTTCATTAAGAACAAATCGAAGAGCGGAAATTTTGCTTCAATTGGAGTTGAAAACTATCGCCGCAGATTTAAAAATTCTCATTAAGAATATCGAAGAAAAATTATCCGAATTCCAAATTATTGAGCAGTCTGTTTATTTGAGTGACATTCGCTCAGATGCTTACTTGATTACGGTTGAATATTTTGTACAAGTGATTGCCATTAGTGAATTCAATGAGCTTAAACAACAAGTTAATATTGCAGTTCTTGAGTTGTTAGAGAATATGGGCATTGGAATGGCTGGTAAGGATAAGATTTTGGCTACTTCACGGTTAGATTAAGCGGATAGCCCTGTTTTTAATTCAATCAACATCAACCGAATTTGTTTTAAACTTTCAATTGCTTCAAATTTTTGAGTTGATTTCTTTCCCTTTTTTATGAACACTTTCGCTCCTTCAATAGTATATTTTTTTTCGCGAAGTAAGAAATAAATAAGCTTTAGCATTTTGATATCCTCTGGCCTAAACAATCTATTTCCCTTTCTATTTTTTCTTGGCTTTAATACATCGAATTCTTTTTCCCAAAACCGCAATAAAGAGATATTCACGTTGAACATTATTGCCACTTCACTGATAGGGTAATATGATTTACTAAAGAGAATTTTGTCATCTGGTATGTTAACCATAGCTGCATCTGCAGAAAAACTGCTGATTGCATGTCTGCCAGAAGGTTTTCTTTGCTCAACTTCTATGTTGATTGGAGCTTTCTCAGCATTAATAACCTTATTTGCAATTGCAGCAGGTTCTGCTACCACATTTGAGGGAGGGGCAAGATTATAGTTCCCCACTTTAGGTGGTTTGCTATGTTTTTCTTGTTTTTTAGGCGCTTCACCGAAAAGTTCCAGTTGTATTAGCATCGTTACAAAATTATAGACTATTCAAGATGAATAGCTATAGAGTTATTCACAGTTTTGGAACGATTAGTCGAACGATTGGTTCCTAGAGGCAGCAATTTTTAAGATCTGTTGGTATTGCTCAGGAGTGAGGTCGTTATAGAAAAAGTAGATGGGGTCAAGGTGACGTCCTCCCTTCATAACTTCATAATGGACATGTGGTCCAGTTGATTTTCCTGTATTTCCAACATAGCCAATAACCTCTCCACGTTTTATGGATTGGCCTACCCTCACTTTTATTCGATACATATGCCCGTATAAGGTTGAATATTGATAACCATGGTTAATAATGACGTGGTTTCCATATCCATTTCCTAGATTACCTGCAACTCTAACAACCCCATTGGCTGTTGCATATATAGGTGTTCCTTGAGGAGCTGAGAAATCTAGACCAGCATGAAATTTCACCGTCTTATAAATCGGGTCGATACGATAGCTAAATCCTGATGAAAGCCTATTTAAGTCTTTATTACTTACCGGTTGTATGGCGGGGGTACTAGCGAGTAACTTTTCCTTATTTCTGACCATGTCTCCAATTTCTTTATAGGATTTTTCTTGGTGCATTACCCTATTGTAGAGGATATTTAGCGTTTTGTACAGTCCATCTGTTAATTCTTCGTTGTCCATTTTGGCAACTTTTTGTAGCTCTTTTTTATTCTCAATTTCCTTGGCTCTTGCACTATCTGGAATGGGACTAGCCTCAAAGATTGAGCGATAGACTTCGTTGTCTCGTTTTTCTAGTTGTTTGAGCCTTCCATCTATTTCCACTACCATGTCAGCATAGCGCCTATTCTGGTCTTCGGTTCTTTCTAGTTGAATTTTTAACAGCTTCTCTTTGGGGGAATCTAGAAATCGGAATGCTATAGCTACTATGATAAGCCCTGTAACAATGGCTGTTGAAATAAAGGCAAATATTCTTAACAAGGCTACCCTCAAAGGAACTACTTGTTTCTCGTAGCGTAACGTATTTGTATTATAAAAATATTTTATTTTCTTCATCCTATGGCTACATATGAGTTATTCAGAACAGACGTAACATCTTTCAAAAGATGTATTTTTGCCCAAAATGTGTGATTACAAATATAATTCATTGATTTTAGATAGTTTACAAATAAAGCATTAAGAAATGACGTCAGCGGAGATTAGAAATAAATTTTTGCAATTTTTTGAGTCTAAAGGACACCATATTTATCCATCCGCCCCAATTGTATTGAAGGACGATCCAACATTATTATTCACTAATGCTGGCATGAATCAATTCAAGGATTACTTTTTGGGCAATAAGCCAACCCCTCATACTAGAATTGTGGATACACAAAAGTGTTTACGCGTTAGCGGAAAGCATAATGATCTAGAAGAAGTAGGAGTTGATACGTATCATCATACTATGTTTGAGATGCTTGGTAACTGGAGTTTTGGGGATTATTTTAAGGAAGAAGCAGTTATGTGGAGCTGGGAATTATTAACGGATGTTTATGGCATTCCCAAGGATAGGTTATACGCATCCGTATTTGAAGGTGATGAAGCAGAGAATCTTCCTGCATCAACAGTGGCACTAAAAGTTTGGAAATCTTTACTACCAGATGATCATATTGTATATGGCAATAAGAAAGATAATTTTTGGGAGATGGGGGATACTGGGCCATGCGGACCATGTAGCGAAATACATATTGATTGTCGCACTGATGAAGAGAGGGCACTAACACCAGGACAACTATTAGTAAACAAAGATCATCCACAAGTAATTGAAATTTGGAATAATGTATTCATGCAGTATAATCGCCTAAAGGATGGAAGTTTACAACCTTTAGCTGCCACACATGTAGATACTGGTATGGGACTTGAGCGTTTGGTGCGTGTGTTGCAGGGAAAATCTTCTAATTATGATACAGATATTTTCTCAGGCTCTATTCAACAGACAGAAAAAATATCAGGTAAAAAATACAGTTTTGGTGATTCAAAACAAGATGTAGCATTTCGTGTATTAGCAGATCATATTCGTGCTATAGCATTTACCATCGCAGATGGCCAATTGCCTTCTAATACAGGTGCTGGCTATGTCATACGTAGAATATTACGCAGAGCAGTGCGGTATTACTATTCTTACTTAGACGTTAAGGAACCAATGCTTTATGAATTGTTGCCTGGTTTAGCTGAACAATTCAAAGATGTATTCCCAGAATTATTTGCTCAACTTAATTTTGTCTCCAAAGTTGTAAAAGAAGAGGAGGATACTTTCTTGCGAACGCTTGGTAAAGGATTGAAAAAAATTGATGACCTTATTTCTATATCAAAGGAATCGGGTGTTTTAAATGGAACTGCCGCATTTGAATTGTATGACACATATGGATTCCCTATCGATTTAACTAGATTGATTTCACAAGAACATGGTATACAAGTTGACGAGTTGGGATTTGAAAAAGAGATGCAAATACAGAAGAATAGAAGTCGAGCCGCTACAGCAACTGATGTAGATGATTGGATTGAAGTTAGTAAGCCAGATTCTATGCAAACTTCAGGCGCTACGAATGGTTTTATTGGATATGATCATTTGCAGTGTGAGACGAAACTACTTCGGTATAGGAAAGTTGTTGCTAAAGGGCAAACAACATTTCAATTGGTATTAGCACATACTCCATTTTATGCCGAAAGCGGTGGTCAGGTTGGTGATACAGGCACAATTACAATGCAAGGTCAGATATTAACTGTATTGAATACAAAAAAAGAAAATGACCTCATCGTGCATTCCATTGACGCTATGCCAGAAGTAATTTATGCAGATGTTACAGCAAAAGTGGATGAAGCAAGACGGAAAGAAATTACGCTGCATCATACCGTTACACATCTTTTGCATGCTGCATTAAGAATAGTTTTGGGTAAACATGTTGCACAAAAAGGATCTCTTGTACAGGATAGAGGAATGCGTTTCGATTTTTCTCATTTTGCTAAAATGACAGATGAAGAATTGGATCAGGTAAGTGTAATTGTTAATCAAAAAATTAGAGAAAATATCCCAGTGGTTATTCGAGAAATGAACAAGGAAGACGCATTGAAACTTGGGGCTACAGCCTTATTTGGTGAAAAATACGGTGATAAAGTTAGGGTAGTAACAATTGACCCAAATTATTCGCTTGAGTTATGTGGGGGCACACATGTTTCTTCCACAGGTGAATTGGGGTATTTTATGTTAGTTTCTGAATCAGGTATTGCAGCTGGAGTTAGAAGGATTGAGTCAGTATGTGGCCAAGCGGCAGACATAAAAATTACAGAAATCCAGGCTTTATTGAAAAAGTCTCAAGTCGCTTTAAAAAATCCGCATGACATCGTTAAGGCTATTGAACAGCAACTTGACGACACTGCGGCTTTAAAAAAACTACTTGAGCAGACAGAAATCAAGCTGCTTTCTTTTTTACAAAAAGAATTGTTAGGCAAAGCTGAACAGATTAAAGGAATTAATTTTATCTCAGGTATAATAGAAGTTTCCTCTCCTGAAATGCTTAAAAAGTTGTGTAATGATCTGCGTAATGGGTTTTCAAAAACAGTTGTGATGCTTGGTGCAAGTATAGCAGGGAAGCCTCATGTAGCAATAGGTATTTCTGATAGTTTGTCATCTGATAATAGTCTAGATGCAGTAGCGCTAATTAAGTCTCATGTAGCGTCAGCTATCAAAGGCGGTGGTGGTGGTCAAAAGGTCTTGGCTACAGCAGGTGGACAGAATCTAGATGGAGTACAACTAGCTATCCAGGCTGTTCGAAAAGCCCTTTCTTAGGTTTTTTGACTAGGGTTTATCGTTCGTGGTTACAATTTCTTTGGGTAAATTGCAGCAAAATATAGGTTTGATGACAGTGGATGTATTATCTAAATATGAAGCGGTTATTGGTCTTGAGGTGCATGCGCAACTTCAAACTGAAAGTAAATTATTTGCAGGTGATGCCAATTCATTTGGAGCTTCACCAAACACACATGTAAGTGCCATTACTCTTGGTCATCCTGGTACACTCCCTAAAATGAATCGTAAGGCTATTGAGTATGCGATTCGTATGGGCTTGGTTTGTCATGCTGAGATAGCTAAATACAACTACTTTGCTCGTAAAAATTATTTCTATCCAGACCTGCCAAAAGGGTATCAGATTTCTCAACATACTACACCAATTTGTTCTGGTGGATTTGTATCCATTAAAACATCAGCAGGCAATAAGGATATAATGCTAACCAGAATACACCTAGAAGAGGATGCTGGCAAAAGCATACATGATCAGAACGAGGAATTAACCTTGCTTGATTATAACAGAGCAGGTGTTCCATTGATAGAAATTGTTACAGAGCCGGTTATTCATTCTTCAGAAGAGGCTGCTGCATATGTTACTGAAATAAGAAAGCTTGTTCGTTGGATTGGAATATGTGATGGAAATATGGAAGAAGGAAGTTTGAGGTGCGACGCAAATATTTCAATTCGGATAAAGGGCGACAAGAAGTTAGGCACGCGTGTGGAAGTAAAAAACCTAAATTCAATTAAGCACGTAAAACATGCTATTGAAATTGAAATTGAACGACTTGTTGAAATTACAGAGAGAGGTGAATCTATTATTCAGCAAACTCGTAGTTATGATGCAGATCGTGGAACCACTTTTGCTATCAGAACAAAAGAGGATGCTGAAGATTATCGATATTTCCCAGAGCCCGATTTGGCGCCCTTTCATTTTACAGACTCATTTATTGAAGCAATCAAAAGCAAATTACCGAGTTTGCCTCAGCAGCGAATTGATCATTACATCCATGATTTAGGATTAACGGAATATGATGCATCTCAATTGGTAGATGAGATATCTTTAAGTAACATGTTTGAGGGAATCGCTGCTGGAACTAATCATAAAAAATTGCTAGCTAATTTTTTTCTGGGTCCAGTTCGGTCACATCTTAACGCCCATGAATTAGGCTGGGATGCCCTGCATATAAGTGCATCTCAGTGGGATGGGTTACTTTCATTAGTTGCAGAAGGTAAAATTGCTTTTTCCATTGCAGCTCAAGAAATTTTACCTCAACTTTATACAAATGACAATGCCGATGCACTACAAATTGCAACTCAACAAAATTTAGTTCAAGATGCTGATGCTGCTGAAATAACGGCTTGGGTTGAACTGGTATTGAATTCTATGCCTGAAAAAGTAGATGAATACAGAAAAGGTAAGAAGGGATTAATCGGGCTTTTTGTAGGAGAGATTAAGAAAGTGTCAAAAGGCAAAGCTGATCCTCGAATCGCAACTGAATTACTAACTGATTTTTTAAATAAAAAATAATACAAATGAAAAATTTTATTTTCATTGCTTTGGCTGTGATATTAATCTCATCTCTTGGATGTAAGGATAAGGGTAATAATAATATTAAAGTGCAGGTGGATATTCAAAATGGCTCTGCTAAGCAATATATTTATTTAGATTTGGTAGAGCTTGATGGCGTTGCTCCAACAGTCTTTGATTCTGTACTAATAGATAAAGAAAATGGACATGGGGAATTAAGGGCGGGTAAAAAAGATCCAGAAGCATTAATTAGACTGCGTTTTCAAAAAGATCAAGGAGATTTTTTCATCGTACCAGACCAAGATCAAATCAGCTTAAGTATTGATATTAAAAAACCTGACCAATATACTGTTAGCTCATCTGGAAGTAAAGATTTAAAATCTCTTTTGATTGGATTCAATGGCAGGATTGCTTCAATTGATTCAATTCGTGGTGTAGTGCAGTCGTTTGGAACTGCTAATGATAGTGGGCGTGTTCAAGCGGAGCAGACATATATGAAAATAGTAGAGGAAACAGGGATGTATTTAGTTGATGTTGCACGCAATACATCTACTGCTGCAGTAGCTTTATATGCCCTTACTATGGCAAAAAACAATGTGAAAGATTCCCTTGTACTTCCAGTTGTTGATGGGCTGAGTTCTAGGTTTCCAAACTCACCCAGGGTTTATAAGTTTTCCGAAGTGTATAAAAGCATGTCTAATGTAAAGTTAGAATCTGAATTAGTCGGAAAGCCTGCTCCAGATTTTAGTTTACCTGATGTGAATGGTAATATGATTGAGTTAAAATCACTTCGTGGTAAATATGTTCTAGTTGATTTTTGGGCAAGTTGGTGCAGACCTTGTAGGATGGAAAACCCTAATGTTGTTCAGGCTTATCAGAACTTTAAGGACAAAAACTTTGTCATATTAGGTGTTTCGTTAGATAAAGAAAAGGACCCATGGTTAAAGGCAATTAAAGATGATAAATTAGATTGGGCACATGTAAGTGACTTAAATTTTTGGGATAGCGAGGTTGTTCCATTATATAAGATAGAAGGTATCCCATTCAATGTTTTGATCGACCCTAATGGTATTATCATAGCAAAAGAATTAAGGGGAAGTGCATTGCAAGACAAGCTGAGAGCTGTCTTAAAGTAAGCATCTTCATGATTCCCGTTTATATCTTGTGATGACTTTATTGGCTTTCTAAATCCGCATTTATTTTCTTTCTTTTACTAATCTGTAGCAACAATACCGGAAGTAATACTAAGTTTGTTACTGTTGCTGTTAAAAGAGTAAAGGAAGTTAGCCATCCTAATGCTTGTGTACTTCCAAACCCACTGAATACGAATATCACAAAACCTGCAATCAACACAAGGGAGGTGTACACAATGCTTATTCCGGTTTCCCTAATCGTTTGGATGACTGTTTGATTAACATCCCCATTAAACTTTGGCAATTCTTGTTTGAAATTGACTAGAAATCGAATAGTGATGTCTATGGCAATTCCTAGCGCAACGCTGAATACAAGAACGGTTGAAGGCTTTATAGCAATACCCACCCATCCCATGAGTCCGGCTGTCATAAGAAGTGGAATTAAATTTGGAATCAGTGAGCATACTAGTACACGCAGTGATCTGAAGAGATAGAGCATGCAAAGTGATATTAACAAAAAAGCCCAAAATATACTTTCTTTTAATCCCTTTATTATGAATCTACTTCCTTCTAAAAAGGTAATGCTCGTACCAGTAAAGGTTATGTTGACTTTACTAGTATCGAAAATTGTAGTCGCTTCATGTGCTAAGGTGTCTATCAGCTCTGGCATTCTTTTGCTTCCTACATCTGCCATGTTAACACTGATTCTAGTTACTTGTCTGTTGCTGTCAATAAACGCAGACATTAACTTTTGAAGAGAACCATCACTTTGTTTAGTACCTTTTTTAGCTTTGAGATAATCTGACATAAAAGCTCCATCGAATGCATTGGGCATTGAATAGTTATTGCTATCCCCATCATAGAATCCTTGTCTAGCAAATTTTAATCCCTCAGCAAGAGATAATGGCCTAGCCATCTCAGGCTTTGAGGCTATGATTTCACTATATCTAGAAACTTGGTCAAATATTGATAGTGATCGTGATCCTGCAATACCATTCTTCTTTTTTGCATCGATTAAAATTTCTAAAGGCATAATACCTCTAAAGTTGGATTCAAAAAACTTAAGGTCAGTATAGATAGGGTCTTTCTTTGGTAAGTCGTCAACAATAAACGCTTCTGTTCTTAAACGCATAATGCCAGCAACAGAAAATGCTACAAGGATAAATGTGGAGGCATATATCGTTTTCTTGTGGGAAAATACCCAACCTTCAATATTCGTGAGTACACTAATGATCCATTTATTATCTAAGTATGCAGTATGTTTCTTTTTAGGCTCTTTCATGTAGAACAAAGCAATTGGAATCATAACTAATGAAATGAAAAACAATGCCATGATGTTTATACCAGCTACAATACCAAATTCACGGAGAATCGCACTTTTGGTAATAGAAAATACTGCAAATCCTACGGCTGCACTTATATTACAGAAAAGGGTGACTATGCCCATTTTACCTATCATTTCCTCTAAAGCCTTTGTCTTATCGCCAATCCTGAGAAATGAAGTATGATATTTGTTTATGAAATAAATGCAATTTGGAATTCCAATCACTACAACTAATGGAGGTATTAAGGCATTTAGCAATGTGATGCGAAAGCCTAACATATGGATTGTTGCAAGACTATATATCACGCCTATAATGACTACTGACAAGGAAAGTAACGTTGTGCTAAGAGATCTGAAAAAAATGAATAGAATTAGAGCAGACAATAAAATTGAACCCATAAGAAACCATTGCATTTCCTTAGCAATTCTTACGGCAACATTATTTCTAATTAATGGGAGTCCGCTTAAATGGAGCTCATAATTAGTTTCTTTTTGAAATAGTTTTGCTTCTGCTTCAATGGCAGAAACAACTTTTTCCCTAGCTTTTGAATTAAGTATCTTTTTATTAATTCTTACCCCTAGTAGATATGCTTTTGTTTCTGGATTATATAGTAATCCTCTATAAAATGGAAGGGAATAAAAAATATCCTTAAGGCTGTCAAGTGTTTTTTGGTCGTCTACTCTTACAGGAAAAATCTTTATTGCGTCAAGTTTTTCAGTACTATCGTTTTTGTGTAAAGTAATTGCTCCAGGTATTCCAATTATATCTTCAACTCCTTCAATCTTTTTTAGCCTTTCTTGAAAAGAAGAAAGTGTATTAAAGTCTTTTACTTTGAAAAGTTGGTTCGTTACAAATCCAATCGTTAACAGATTGCCATCCTCACCAAATTTTTGCTTAAAATCCAAGTATGCAATATACTTTGGGTTGTTGGTTGGGATAGCCCTAGAGAATTCATAGCTCAATTCAACTTTACTAGCTTGGTAGGCTAGTAAGATAGTCAAGATTGAGGTTGCAATAATTAGCTGTATTCTGTATTTTAGGACTGACTTACCAAGTGCCTGCCACATAGTGTAAATTTCCTACAAAGGAAAGAAATTTAACTCGCTCCCTTTCAAACTTTTTCCATTTACCCTCAGGCACTCTGATTTCGCTACTTTTGTCTAATGAAATGGCTCTGTTTTCTCTTTTGTCTATGGTCTAGCTTGGCTTCAATTCAAGCTCAGTCAATACCACCTATAGGGCAATGGAGAGATCATGTGCCCAATAGAAATGTTATGCATGTGGAGCTTTTTTCTAATGAGGTATTTGCCGCTACTCCATTTGGTGTTTTTACCTATGATCAAGATCATAATGAGTTTCAGCGGAAAACAAAAGTGAATGGGTTGTCGGATATAGGGTTGAAAGTGCTTTGTAAAGACCCAACATCAAATCGTA
>CANKGM010000020.1 GCA_947481355.1 Chitinophagaceae bacterium | reverse complement strand
GGTTTTTTCAACAATTAATCGTCTCACTTGCTGTGCTTTGGCAAAATAAGCATCATAATAACCGGTGCTTAGAACAAACGTGCCGAGCATGATTCTTTTTTTCACTTCTTTGCCAAATCCCTCTGAGCGTGTTTTTTTATAAAGCTCATTAAGATCCTCAATTGGCCCAGGTGTTCTGTATCCAAATTTGATACCATCGTATCTTGAGAGGTTTGAAGAGGCCTCTGCTGTGGTTAATACATAGTAAGCGGGTACAATATGATCCAGGTAATTGAAGCTTACGGGTTCAACAGTATGGCCATCCGACTTAAGCTGTGTAATAAGTGTTTCAATACTTTTCCTAATTTCTGAATCGAGAGAAGGATGTTCTAGGCATTCAGGGAAATAGGCTATTTTAAATTTCTTTTCTTCTTTAAGCGCTACAACATAGTCAGGGACTATCTCATTCGCGCAGGTGCTATCGAATTCATCCATTCCTGAAATAACCGATAAAACCAACGCTAAATCTTTAGTATTTTTTGAGAACAAACCAATTTGATCAAATGAAGAAGCGTATGCAAGTAAGCCATACCTAGAAATTCTGCCATATCCAGGTTTAATGCCTAGTATGCCACAGAAGTCAGCGGGTTGTCGCACCGATCCTCCTGTATCCGAACCTAAGCTAACCATACATAGATCAGCTTGTACGGCAACAGCAGAGCCTCCAGATGATCCACCAGGAACACGGCTCTCATCGAGTGCGTTAAGCACATTTCCATATACCGAATTTTCATTGGATGAACCCATTGCAAATTCATCACAGTTTAAATTTCCTATTATGATTGCATCTTGGTCTACCAAGCGTTGAACAGCGGTAGCGGAATAAATAGCTAGATGATTCTTTAAAATGGCGGATGACCCGGTCACTTCATGTCCTTCATAACATAATACATCCTTCAGCCCAATTACAACACCATAAAGGTTCCCCCAGGTGGTCTTGTCATGTTTTTTTTGATCTAATTGAGAGGCCCTATTCAATGCCTCTTCAGCATATACTGCAACATAGGCATTAAGGTGTGCCGAAGTTGCAATCTTGTCTAGATAAGATTGTACAACTTCAACACACGTTAACTCCCCGTGAATCAATTTCGAACGGAGATCAGATATTGATCTATGGGTATACAAAATAATGTAGGAATCTACTTAGTGGATACTAACGTCAGTGAACGGTAAATGGATAAGATACTTAGTTAGCAGGCTTGTCTTTTTCCTGCATTCCTTCTTCTATCTCTTTTTTTACGTTTGATTTGGCATCATTAAACTCACGTATGCCTTTTCCAAGTCCACGCATGAATTCAGGAATCTTTCGGCCTCCGAACATAATCAATACGGCAATGATGATAAAGATCCACTCAGAACCACCAGGCATGGCAAGCAAAAACGCGTTATTGGATAACATAAAATCTTTTTTGATGTAGTACAAATTTAATGGATTTAAATGGCATCGGTATGGTTATGCCACAAAAAAAATCCCGCATTTGCGGGATTAACAAAATATTTCGGATGAGATTATCTAACTCTTTTTTCTTTAATCCTTGCGCTTTTACCACTTCTTTCTCTAAGGAAATACAATTTGGCCCTACGCACTTTACCTGTTTTGTGAAGTACAACAGATTCAATGTTTGGAGAGGCAACAGGGAAGGTTCTTTCTACGCCAACGCCATCAGAAATTTTTCTAACAGTGAATGTAGCGGTTCCGCCTTGACCTTGACGCTTGATTACATCACCTTTGAAGCTTTGGATTCTTTCCTTGCTTCCTTCTATGATTTTATAGTTTACGGTAATGCTATCTCCAGCCTTAAACTTTGGGAAGTTATTCGATGGGGTTAGTTGCTCGTGAACGAATGCTATTGCTTGATTCATAACAAAAATTTGGAGTGCGAAGGTAATGGAATTTCAGATTTCAGCAAAATTAAATGAAGGTTGGGTTTTTCTGACCCATTTCAAACTTATCGGGCAACGTTCACAGTCCTCTTTTCACGGATAACCGTAACCTTAATCTGACCTGGATAGGTCATTTCAGTTTGGATCTGTTGGGCCATCTCAAAGCTTAGCTTTTCGCTGTCCCCATCAGTTACCTTGTCCGCCTCAACTATTACCCTTAGTTCCCTTCCTGCTTGTATTGCATAGGCTTTTTCAACCCCAGGATAGGTCAGTGCTAAGTTTTCAAGGTCCTTGATACGTTGGATATATTGCTGCATAATCTCCCTTCTAGCCCCAGGTCTTGCCCCGCTGATGGCGTCACATGCTTGGATTATTGGAGAGATTACAAATTGCATTTCAGTTTCATCGTGGTGGGCTGCAATGGCATTTACTACAGCCGGATTCTCACCATACTTTTCGGCAAGTTTTCCGCCCAATAATGCATGGCTAAGTTCAGTCTCCTCATCAGGTACTTTTCCAATATCATGGAGAAGTCCTGCTCTTTTGGCAAGTTTGGAATTCATTCCGAGCTCAGCCGCCATGATACCACATAAGTTAGCTACCTCTCTGCTGTGCATCAATAGGTTTTGGCCATAAGACGACCTGAAACGCATCTTACCTACGATCCTTACCAATTCTTTATGAAGTCCGTGTATGCCGAGTTCAATGATGGTTCTCTCGCCAATTTCCATCACTTGCTCTTCAAGTTGTTTTCTCGTTTTTTCAACAACTTCCTCAATACGTGCAGGATGGATTCTACCATCCGTTACAAGGCGTTGTAACGCTAATCTAGCAATCTCTCTACGCAATGGATCAAACGATGAAAGCACAATAGCTTCTGGAGTATCGTCTACAACCAAATCTACTCCAGTTGCAGCTTCAATAGCCCTGATGTTTCTTCCTTCTCTACCAATGATTTGACCCTTGATTTCATCACTTTCAAGATGGAAGACAGTTACGGTATTTTCAATAGTCTGCTCGGCTGCAGTACGCTGAATAGATTGAATAATAATTTTTCTAGCTTCTTTGTTTGCTCTCAAGCGTGCGTCCTCAATAATTTCCTGTTGAAGAGATAGCGCTCTGGTTTGTGCTTCTTGTTTGAGACTTTCTATCAATTGTGCTTTAGCGTCTTCGGCGCTCAATCCAGCTATCTTTTCTAACTTTCTGATATGCTCTTCTTGGTGCTTTTCAAGCTCTGTCCTTTTTTGATTGACGATCTCAATCTGCCTATTAAGGTGATCTTTAATGGTGTCATTCTCCTTGATTTGCTTCTCTAGAGCCTCGGTTTTTTGGTTGATTCCTTGCTCTTTTTGTTTAATCCTATTTTCCGCATCGCCTAGTTTTCGGTTTCTTTCTAGGTTATCACGGTCTTGTTCGGATTTCAACTGAACAAATTTCTCTTTAGCCTCAAGGAGCTTCTCTTTTTTAAGATTCTCCGCTTTAAATGTTGCGTCTGAAATGATTTGTTCTGCCTGCTTTCTTGCTTCGGCTACTTTAGCTTCTGTATTTTTTGCGAAAATAAGTTTACCCAGTCCAAGGCCAGCAATTGCTGCCAAAATCCCTGTGATGATGGGTATGATGAGTTGCGATTCCATGAATAATTGTTTTTTTCTGTTTCATAATCAATCTCTGCGAATAGTATTGCACACTGTACTATGCAATATCTGCAAGGTATGAAAAAACAGCCATATTAGATGATGGGCTGGGGAAGATCAATTTATAACCTTGTTAATCTTTTAGCCCTTGAGATAGAAAAGACTTCCAACTGTCCATGGAGAACGCTAGAAAGTCTTCTGGATTACCTGGAATCCCAAAGCATTGCAGTCCTATTGGGCCAGTGTAATGATTTTTCTTTAGTATTTGTAGTACGGAAAGAACATTAAAAGTGCCCTTGCCAAGGGGCTGTATTAATCGATCCCATTGCATCTGGTTTGTTTCCCCATCGTCAGCGCCATTTATTGAAACAGCACTTAAAAGTGGGATTACACGGATCAGCTTTTCTTCTAATTTCACTTTATCATCCACCTTTAGGTAGTGGCATAAGTTGAAAACAGCACCTACATTTCTTCTGTTCACTTTTTGAGCTACTCTATAGCTGTCGTCAATGGTTTCAAGCCAAAAACCAGTGTGTGGATAGAGCGCAATCTTGACGCCATGTTGTTGTGCCGTATCAGCAATCTGTTGGATAATGGGTATACATAACGCATCCCCTGCGCTATCTGAGGAATGTATTTTTTTACTTAAAATGTGCAGCCAGAGGCTTATCCCTTTATGATCTGCCTTTTTGATGAAATCTAATAGCCTTGCATCAAACGGGGTTTTGCTGTCAATATCAATTGCGATGTATACCATGAACAACTGAAGGGTTGCCTTGTCGAGTTCAACCATTTTCTCTTCAATACCATCTAGTCCCATGATCTCCATTCCATCAAACCCAAGTTTTTTTATCAAGCTTGCTTGGTATTTGGGATCATGTGTATGGTGTTCTAGGAAGGCATCTTCAAAGCAGAAAAATTTTGGTTTAAAGGGCTGTGCCTTCAGGGTGCATATGCACAACAAGAAAAAGATGCCGGGGATGAAAAATTTCAAAGTGGGATTTTTAGTCTTTTAAAGCTTCTGCTCTTACCAATGCTTTGTCAAGTAGGCTCTCTATTTTTTCTAAAAATTCTATGTTAGTATTATCTGCAGTTGGGATCTGGCTAGATTGTGTTTCAGTAACGTAAGAAAGTAGAACCATCACTAGGTAATCTTGCATGTCTTTCCCTGAATATTCTGCCTTGAAATTACGTAGCTTATCATTTAACTGCTTCGTTATTTTACGGACTGTCTCTTCATCTTCGGTTTTTACTTTCACACGATATGATCGATCTCCGATGATTAGGTTTACTGGTATTAAATTTTCCATGCTTATTAAAGTTCTACTCTCGTTTAAAGTTAGTTTAAGGTTCACACACTAGGAAGCAAAACAAGACGTTCATTTTATATAAAGCCACTCTTATGTTTGCAAAACCATGTGCTGCCAGTTTTATCGACAACCTTATTATAGAGGTTAGAGAGGCCTTTGCCATGCCTCTGCTGTTTTCACTCCGTAATGAAGATGGTAAAATTTGCTGTAAAACAGAAAAAAAAGTCACACACGCTAATGTGTTCTTTAATTGGGAGGGATTAAATGATCTTCCTTACGGGATTTACACACTCGAATGCGCTCAGGGAAACGAGACGGTGGAGACAAAGATTGTGAAACGAATTTAATCTTGATCGCCTAGCAATGCAATGCATCGATCAATTTCTTTGATGTACTCGTTGATTTTTTTATCTAATGCGTTTCTTGAAATTTGGGCGTCTTGAGATTCAGATGCCTTATGCAAGTTAATCCCTAGTTCTAGTTGATCTGCTTTTTTTCTTAAGTCCTCACAAATCACATTCTTGTTAAGTAGCTCTTTTTGAAGACGTTCGTTTTCTTTCTCTAATTCCTTTAACCTGCTCAATAGCTTGCTGAGCTTTTCCTCTATTCGCTTGATATGTTCATCGTGGATAGACATTGTTATTTTCTGATCTCAGCCTGAATAGTTGATTGTATTTTGTCGCTAATGCGAGTCATCCATTTATCAATTTCTTCGTCTTTCAAGGTCTTATTTTCATTCTGGAAAATAAAATTCATTGCAAGGGACTGTTTGTCCTTGCCTAATTTATCGCTTTCGAAAATATCAAAAAGTCTATATGATTTCAATTCAATGATAGAAAGGTCCTTTAGTATATCTTCAATGGCCGAAAATGGCGTGCTTTTATCTAGAACAAACGACAGGTCGCGTTGTACAGAAGGGAATTTTGAAATGTCTTTGAAACGGAGGTTTACTTGATTGGCCGCATCTACCCAATTCGCCCAATGAATGTCCATGTATATCACCGGTACTCGGATGTCGAATTTTTTTAGTGTTTCGTCTGAAGGTTTGCCAAACGTAACGAGTGTGTTATCGAGATGCTTTCCCTCCATAAGGTACTCAAAACGATCGTGTGAACTTACTTGAAGCGTTATTGTTTGAATCCCAGATTGAACTTTTAATGATTCAAGAATGCCTTTTATATAGAATAGGTCTGCTGAAGTTTCTTTTCTGTTCCAGGCTGTTTCTGTTACATTGCCAGTAGTGAATAAGGCAAGATGATCTTCTTCGTTAAAGGATTTTCCTTTTTTTGAATAGGTCTTTCCAAATTCAAATAATTTGAGGTTTTCATTTCGGTGATTCAGGTTTCTAGAAATTGTTTGCAATCCTGTTTCAAGCATTGATAGCCTTAGTGTATCAAGTTCTGCGCTGAGGTTGTTTAACATTTTAACCGCAGACTTCATTTCTTCTGGCGTATAGTTTTCGCTATGGGTTATGGAATTGTTGAGCATTTCATTAAAGCCCATTCCAACTAATCCGTTTGAAAGTTTTTCTTTTAGATGATGATTTTTATTTGCGCCAGAAACTGATGGCGAAATCATAATGGTAGTTGGGATTTCAATATTGTCAAATCCATCAATTCTCATTACTTCCTCAACAATATCTGCCGGTATTGATATATCTGTTTTGTGAGAAGGTGGTTGTACTGTGATGGCTTTTTCATTTTCATTAAGCGTGGCAAACCCTAGTCCCAATAAGATATTTTTAACAGTGGATTCGGCATATTGTTTTCCACTCATTTTTCGAAGGTAGTCGTACTGTAATGTGATGCTTACTCGATTTTGAACCGTAGGGTAAACATCTATTAGATTGCTTTTAATAACCCCTGAAGCATTTGTGCACACTAAGTTTGCTGCCTTTTTTAACACATCAACTGTTTGTCCGATGTCAACACCTTTTTCAAAGTGCATAGCGGCATCTGTTCTTAGGTTGTGCCTAAAGGAAGATTTACGGATGGTGACAGGATTGAAGAATGCGCTTTCTAGAAATAAATTCTTTGTTTGTGGATTTACGCCACTATCAATACCACCAAATACACCACCCATACATAAAGCGGTATTGTCATTATCGCATATCATTAAATCACCAGCATCAAGCTTTCTGTCTTTTTCATCAAGGCTTTTAAATAAAGTTCCTGATGATACGTTTTTAACCTTGATTGTATTTCCTTTTATTTTATCTGCATCAAATGCATGAAGCGGTTGTCCGGTATCATGCAACAAATAGTTGGTGATATCGACAATGTTATTGATCGGTCGTTGACCTATTGCTTTTAATCGTTGTTGTATCCATTTTGGTGACGGAGCCACTACCACATCCTGAATTAATATTCCAGCATAACGAATGCAGTCTTCTGTATTTTCAATGGTGACGTTTATCGGACAAGGACTTTCAAACGCTGGAATGGCATTACTTAGTTTTATGATTGGTGAGAGTGAAAGCCCTTCATGATGATTTAAGTAGGCACAAACATCTCTGGCTACTCCCAAGTGACTCATTGCGTCGCTTCTATTTGGGGTTAGACCTATTGAAATCACTTGATCTTCATATGGGTCAAATAGTGATGCTGCTGCAGCTCCTACTGATGCTGTTCCCTCTAGGAGATGTATACCACTATGATCTGAGCCTAGCCCAATTTCATCATCTGCACAAATCATACCATAACTTTCAATACCCCTTATTTTCATTGCTTTCATGGTTAGGGGTTCGCCTGATGTAGGATAAATTGTTGTTCCTACAGGTGCGACAATTACTTTTTGCCCTGCGGCTACGTTTGGAGCACCACAAACAATTTGTATGGGAACTTCTAGGCCTATATTAACTTCTGTTACGGATAATTTGTCGGCGTTTGGATGTTTTATTACGGTAAGTACTTCACCTACGATCAATCCAACGAGATTTCCTTTTATTTCTTGAAATGCTTCGATTCCTTCTACTTCAAGGCCAATCGAGTTGAGTATGCTCATTAGCTTTTCGGGTTCAATTGCTTCACCGAAATAATCCATTAACCATTTATATGATATCGTCATGCGCTCCTGCTTGAATGGCAGCAAAGATAATGATTGAAACTAGGAATTGGGCCTTAGAGGCTAGAAATCAGGTGCTCAGTTTTTGATTCTTTTACAGAAAACTCATTAAGGAGTTAGTTCTTAACCAAATAATTGCCTAAGTAAATTTTATAACAACTTTTGTTTATAACTCAAGGGACAAGGGGATAAACTTTCGTAAATTGTGGATTATCGTTTAAAAGTTGTGTGTAAGCATGGAATTCTGTGAGTTTAACTGTGAATTTGATGTTCTCAACTAATATTCTGTTTAAATAGTCAAGAAAGGTGCTGCCACATTATATTCGCCAACGGCTCATTTTTTACTTCATAAAGAAGGATTAGTAATTAGAAAAACCAGTGCATAAATGGATACGACCAATAGGAACATAGATAGAAGGAATAGGCGCAAGACTAATGTAGAATTTAGCAGCATGACCTTGGGCAAGATTCCACCTCAATCAAGGGAATTAGAAGAAGCAGTTTTAGGTGCGTTAATGTTGGAAAAAGCAGCATTTGATCAGGTAGGTGTTATTTTGAAACCCGAATGTTTTTATGTTGAAACACATCAGGTCATTTTTAAAGCCATTCTTCAACTAAATGAAGCCAACAAGCCTGTTGATTTACTTACAGTTGTAGAAGAGTTGAGGTCTATGTCATCACTTGATGAAGTAGGTGGTCCTTACTATATATCTAAGCTGACTAACGCCGTGGTTTCTGCGGCAAACATCGAAGCCCATGCGCGGATTATATTAGAAAAATTCATACAGCGAGAATTAATTCGAATTAGTAGTGAGGTTATTAATGAAGCCTATGATGATGCTACCGATGTGTTTGATCTCTTGGATCATGCGGAGTCAAAATTATTTGAAATCACCAATGGTCATTTAAAAAAGGAGTTTGATACGCTAGGTAAAGTTGTAATGGATACAGTGACACGTATTGATGAAATGCGTTCACGCAACGAGGATATTACGGGTGTGCCATCTGGTTTCCCTACTTTAGATCGTGTTACCTATGGTTGGCAGCCTTCCGACTTGATAATATTGGCAGCACGTCCTTCCGTGGGTAAAACAGCATTTGCGTTGAACCTTGCTCGAAATGCTGCATTGCATCCAACTAAACCTACTTCAGTTGCTTTCTTTAGTCTTGAGATGAGCTCAGGACAATTGGTTCAACGTATACTGTCTGCCGAGAGTGAAATTTGGCTAGAGAAAATTTCAAGAGGAAGAATGGAAGATCATGAGATGCAGCAACTCTATAAAAAAGGTATTGAGCCTCTTACAAAGGCTAGTATTTTTATCGACGACTCAGCAGCCCTTAATATATTTGAATTGCGTGCGAAGTGTAGAAGGTTAAAGAACAAGCATAATGTCGGATTGATCCTCATCGATTATCTCCAATTAATGAGTGGCACAAGTGATAATAGAAATGGTAACAGAGAACAAGAGATTAGTACCATTTCTAGAAACTTAAAACAGCTCGCAAAAGAATTGCAAGTCCCAATCATTGCATTAAGTCAGTTGAGTCGTGAAGTAGAGAAGCGAAAAGAAAGTAACAAGGTTCCACAACTTTCTGATTTGCGTGAATCTGGTGCCATCGAACAAGATGCTGATATGGTTATGTTTCTTTACCGTCCTGATTATTATGATATCACTACAAACGATATGGGAGAGGATACCAAAGGAGATGTTTATGTGAAAATCGCTAAGCATCGTAATGGTTCTCTGGAGAATATTAAGTTAAAAGCGAAGCTGCATATCCAGAAATTTATTGAGAGCGAAAATATTGACTCTTTTCAAGGTGGAGGTGCTCCACAAGCAGGAAGTTGGAGACCAGTTAGCGAAACAGATGGTGCGAAATTGTTTATTCAAAAAGGAAGCCGCATGAATGACGATCCAGATGTTGATGACAACACGCCATTCTGATTATCTTGATGATATAATTTAACATGGTTGAATCTCCTTACTTCTATTTCCCATCATTAGCTAATTCCACTGGGTCTGCTATACTAGACGATGTCACCCGTCATCACGTAGTGACCGTCTTGCGTATGCAGTCAAATCAAAAAATCATGTTGATGGATGGTGTGGGGAATGTCGCTGAAGGAATCATTCAAGAGGCATCAAAAAAAACACTTTCAGTTTTACTTGGTGACAAAATAGCCTATCCAAATTCAACACCTAGGGTTACCATTGCTATCTCAGTTTTAAAAAATGCAAATCGTTTTGAATGGATGCTAGAAAAAATTACAGAAGTTGGAGTCTCTGAAATCATTCCATTGATTTCAGAGAGAACAGAGCGAACTCATTTTCGAGAAGACCGCTTGCGGCAAATTATAGTAAGTGCCTCAATTCAATCAAAACAATGCTGGATGCCTATTTTACATCATCCTCAAAAACTAACTGATGTTATTCAGGAAAGTAAATCGGTGAATAAATATATAGCACACTGCGTCGATGGTCAAAAAACTTCCCTTAACAAGCAAGATCAAGATGCCATTATTTTGATAGGTCCTGAAGGGGATTTTACATTGCCTGAAATAAATTTTGCCTTAGCCCAGGGCTTTACGCCAGTTACCTTAGGTGAGTCAAGACTTAGGACTGAAACTGCTGGAGTGGCGGCAGCTGTATTAATGAAATTGTAATAGTATGATTTTATTCAGGAAGTCTTGGCTCGTGCAATTCTACCACTTTTGTATTCCTTCGTTTTTTTCTCATCCACATATTTAGCATTTCCACACCAAAGGAAAATGCCATAGCAAAATAGATATATCCTTTTTCAATGTGGCTTCCATGTATTGGTTGTAGTCCTTCGAAAAATAAACTAAACCCAACCATCAATAGAAACGCAAGGGCAAGCATTTTAAGAGTAGGGTGTTTGTGAATGAATGTTGAAATTTTTTCAGAAAAGAAAAACATAATAATCATGGCAATCACAACCGCACAGATCATGATTTCTACATGCTTTGCCATACCAACTGCGGTAATAATGCTGTCGAATGAAAAAATCATATCGACTAATACTATCTGAGTCATGATGTTTGCAAATGAAGTCTTCTTTTTTTTATTGCCAAGGTTGAATTCTTCATCACCCTCTAATTTTTCATGAATTTCCTTCACTGTTTTGTATAATAAAAATAGACCACCAGTTAACAAGATTAAGTTGCGAAGTGTAAATCCAATATGTTTTTCAGCAATATCTAAACTAACTATTTCAGTATTCCCATTGGTAACAAGCCAACCTAGTCCAAGTAATAATATAGTTCTAACTGCAATGCCTAATACCATCCATATTTTCCTTGATAGTAATTTTTTGTCATCGGGTAGTCTGCCCATTAATATCGATACAAAAATGACGTTGTCTATTCCTAGCACTATTTCAAGTAATGCTAGCGTGATTAAACTTATCAATGAATCAATGGTAAATATGTAACTCATATAAATTAATGAAGTAGTGTTTCGCAAATTTGTTTTACTATTCCAGGTCCTTGATAAATGAATCCGGTCCACACTTGCACAAGTGAAGCACCCATTTCAATTTTATCTTTTGCGTCTTTTCCTGTGAAAACACCTCCACTCGCTATAATAGGAATAGCAGATTGGGTATTTGTCAGTATTGATTTTAATATTTTATCTGATTGATTTTTCAATGGTAATCCACTTAAACCGCCCATGCCAATAGCTTCAGCTTGAATGGTAGATTGAGTAGATAGATTTTCTCTGGAAATGGTTGTATTGCTTGATACAATTCCATCTAATTTGGTTTCGGTAGCAATTTCTGCAATATCTTTTAATTGCTCCTCTGTAAGGTCTGGAGCAATTTTAAGGAGTAGTGGCTTTGGTATTTCTCGGGCGTGGTTATTTTTTTGTAAGATGCCTAATATTTTCAATAATGCATCTTTGTCTTGCAGTGCTCGTAGGCCAGGTGTATTCGGTGAGCTTACATTTACTACAAAATAATCAACCACATCAAATAGTTCGTTAAAGCAAATTTCATAATCTTTCCATGCCTCTTCATTCGGAGTAATTTTATTTTTTCCGATATTTCCACCAATAATCATTCGCTGTCCATCGGGCTTATTTTTATTTCTTTCTTTCCATTGATGTAAACGCTTTTTTATAAGAGCTACTCCATCATTATTAAAGCCCATTCTATTGATAAGTGCTTTGTCCTGTGGAAGTCTAAATAACCTTGGCTTCTCATTTCCAATTTGAGGAATTGGTGTTACAGTTCCAATTTCAACGAAACCAAACCCCAATGTTTCTAACTCTTTTAGGTATACTGCATTTTTATCGAATCCTGCACCTAATCCAATTGGATTTTTGAATGTCAGCCCCAAAACAACTTTCGATAAGCTTGGGTTTTTTACGGAAAAATATTTTTCAATAAGCCACCTCAGCAGCGGTATCTTACATGCCAATTTGAGCATGTTCATGGAGAAATAATGTGCTTTCTCGGCGTCAAGTAAGAAAAGTGTATTTCTAAGTATGGAGTACATTCTTGCGCGAAGATAAAGCCTGTTCATTTAACCTATCACCTTTTGTGTTTTAAGTTTGTCAACAGCGATTTGATCAGTTATTCCTTGTAGATTTGTATACCTCCTAAAATTTAATATTATGCAAGAAGCATACATTGTTGCCGGACTTCGTACTGCTGTTGGAAAAGCAAAGCGCGGTGGTTTTCGATTTACTCGACCAGACGATTTAGCCATCGAGGTAATCGAGCAGCTCATGAAGACAATTCCTGAATTAGACAAGAAGCGCATTGATGATGTTATTGTTGGAAATGCAGTTCCAGAAGCTGAGCAAGGGCTTCAAGTTGGAAGAATCATTGCAGCAAGGGCATTGGGTCATCAAGCACCTGGAATTACAATTAATCGGTATTGTGCTTCGGGGATTGAATCTATCGCTATTGCAACCGCGAAGATTAGAGCAGGTATGGCGGATTGTATCATTGCAGGTGGAACAGAGAGCATGAGTTTCGTACCAGCCTCAGGTTGGAAAACTGTTCCATCATTTACTATCGCTTCAACTGAGCCAGATTATTATTTAAATATGGGCTTAACTGCAGAAGCCGTTGCCCACGACTATAATGTGAGTAGAGAAGATCAAGACTTATTTTCACTTGGCTCACACCAAAAAGCATTAAACGCCATTCAGCAAGGGTTTTTCAAAGAAGGCATTATCCCCATTACAGTGAATGAGGTCTATTTAGATGAAAAAGGGAAAAAACAAACGCGCTCATATGTAGTTGATACAGACGAAGGCGTTCGAGCTGATACCAGTCTTGAAAGTTTAGCAAAACTTAAGCCTGCGTTTGCCGTAAATGGTACTGTTACTGCAGGTAATGCTTCTCAAACCAGCGATGGTGCAGCGTTTGTGATTGTGATGAGTGAGTCGATGGTGAAAGAACTAGGGGTCAAACCGATCGGAAGATTAGTGCACTGCGCTGTGGCTGGAGTTAATCCACGAATCATGGGAATTGGACCCGTAGAAGCCATTCCAAAGGTGTTGAAACTCGCCTCGATGAGTTTGGCTGATATCGATTTAATTGAATTGAATGAGGCTTTTGCTGCTCAAGCCCTAGCTGTAATAAGGCAATTATCGCTTGACCCTAATAAAGTAAATATCAATGGTGGCGCAATCGCACTTGGTCATCCACTTGGTTGCACCGGCGCTAAATTAACCGTTCAGCTCTTGGGTGATCTAAAGCGATTGACTAAGCGGTATGGTATGGTGTCTGCTTGTGTTGGTGGCGGACAAGGTGTTGCAGGGATTATTGAGCGTTTCTAAATATTTGCAATGCTGTTGCAAATATTTAATTTTTATGTAGCTTTGTTTAAGAATGCGCTACATGAAAACCCTATTCCTCTTTTTATTTATTGCATTTAATTCAACAACTATTTATAGTCAATGTATACTTTCCATTCGTGGGAAAGTAAAGGACGTTGATGCTAAAGCTATGCTTGAAGGCGCAACCGTCTTGTTGATTGAAACAAAACATAGTGTTGTGACAGATAAAGAGGGAAAGTTTATTATTTCCGGACTTTGTCCTGGCGATTATACCATTCGAATAAGCCACGCTGACTGTCAGTCGCAAGACATTCACTTTCATTTAAAAGAGGATGTATTCAAGGACATAGACTTGCCCCATGCAGAAAATATACTCAAAGAGGTTGTAGTGGTTGGCGGAGCAACAATAAGGGCTGAAGGCATTTCAGCTGAGCTTCGTGGTAGGGACTTGGCTTCAACACGTGGATTAACCCTAGGGGAGTCATTGCAAAAGATCAACGGTGTTACCGTATTGCAAACAGGTAATAATATTTACAAGCCAATCATTCAGGGCTTGCACAGTAGTCGGGTTTTGATTCTTAATAATGGCATTAGGCAAGAAGGTCAGCAATGGGGAAGTGAACATGCCCCTGAGATCGATCCCTACATTGCAAATAGACTTACTGTGATTAAAGGCGCTGCCTCGATTCGATATGGAGGTGATGCGATTGGTGGAGTAATTTTAGTAGAGCCTAGGCTTCTTCAGTACAATCATCAACTTTCAGGTGAAGTAAACTTCGCTACATTTTTAAATAATCGTCAAGGTGTAGTATCTATAATGACCGAGGGAGCATTTAATAAAAAAGGGTCTACTGCTTGGCGTTTGCAAGGAAGTGTAAAGCGGGGTGGTAATGCCAGAACACCAGACTATTGGATGAAGAATTCAGGTGTGGAAGAATTTAACATGTCTGCCACGGCAGGTTGGAGAAAAGAAAAAAAAGGAGCAGAGTTTTTCTATAGTGTTTTCAATTCTAAAATTGGAATATTCACCGGCTCTCATTTAGGAAACCTCACTGATCTGGAAAATGTTATTCAAGCAAAACAGCCTCCTGCATATGTTCGTGATGCAGATTTTAGTTATCTAATAGAACGTCCATATCAATCTGTTCAGCACCATCTTTTAAAGTTGAAGTTTTATACGGAAGAGAAAAATAAAAGTAGACTTAGTTTAACGATGTCTTCTCAACTTAATATTCGAAAAGAATATGATGTGACGCGCAGCAGTGCGACCATAACACCTCAATTACAAATGAATTTGTTGACTAATATGGCTGATTTGGTTTGGGAACATTTTAGCAATCAGAAAATTAAAGGTTCAATAGGTGTAAATGCTATGCATCAGGCAAATTTTATCAATTATCGTTATTTTAT